>CAZARJ010000001.1:0-1194 GCA_964487515.1 uncultured Conexibacteraceae bacterium
TTCAACTTCCCGGCCATGATCCCGCTCTGGTTCCTCCCCTACGCGATCGTCTGCGGGAACACCCTGGTCCTCAAGCCGTCCGAGCGGGACCCGCGCCCCTCGGAGCTGATCATGGAGCTGATCGACGGCATCGACGAGATCCCGCCCGGGGTCTGCAACCTGATCCACGGCGCCCACGAGGCCGTGCAGTCGATCTGGGAGCACCCCGGGGTCGACGCGATCTCGTTCGTCGGCCAGGCCTCGACGGCGCGGCTGATCGCCACCAAGGCGGCCGAGCACGGCAAGCGCGTGCAGGCGCTCGGCGGGGCCAAGAACGCCCTCGTCGTGATGCCTGACGCCGACCCGCAGCTGACCACCGGCGGCGTGCTGGGCTCCTCGTTCGGCGCCGCGGGCCAGCGCTGCCTGGCCGGCTCGCTGCTGGTCGTGGTCGGCAGCGAGGAGGAGCAGGATCGCTCGCTGGGCATGATCGTCGACGCGGCGCGCGAGCTGCGGGTCGGCCCGGGCGCCGACGCCGAGACCGACGTCTGCCCGCTGATCGGGCCCGACGCGCGCGAGCGGATCGAGGGCGAGATCGACGCCGCGCTCGCCGAGGGAGCCACGCTGCTGCTCGACGGCCGCGGGGACGGCGGCGCCGGGGGCTCCGAGCTCGGCCCGACGATCATCGACGGCGCCGCGCCGGACTCCCGCGCGGTCCGCGAGGAGCTCTTCGGCCCGGTCGTCACGGTGCTCCGCGCCGCCGATCTCGAGGAGGCGATCGCGAGGGTCAACGAGAGCCGCTACGGCAACGCGACCGCGATCTTCACGTCCTCCGGCGAGGCCGCACGCGAGTACCGGTACGGGATCGAGGCGGGCATGGTCGGCGTCAACATCGGCGTCCCGGCCCCGGTGGCCTGGTTCCCCTTCGCGGGCTGGAAGGACTCGATCGACGGCGACCTGCACGCCAACGGGACCGACGCGATCGACTTCTACACGCGCAAGAAGGTGGTGACCTCGCGGTGGAGCTGACCAACGACCACCTCCTCCTCCACTTCACCGCGAACGGGGCCTACGCGCGCGAGGGCGGCGAGCTGCTCGTCCTCGAGCGCGGCGAGGGCCCCTACGTCTTCGACACCGCGGGCCGGCGCTACCTGGACGGGCTCTCGAGCCTGTTCTGCTCGCAGCTCGGCTACGCCTACGGGGAGGAGTTCGCCGCCG
>CAZARJ010000001.1:1294-42242 GCA_964487515.1 uncultured Conexibacteraceae bacterium
AGCACGCCTTCTTCACCAACGGCGGCTCGGAGTCGGTCGAGGCGGCCTGGAAGCTGGTCCGCCAGTACCACCTGGCCAACGGCGAGCCCCAGCGGACGAAGGCGATCGCGCGCGACATCGCCTACCACGGGGTGACGCTCGGAGCGCTCTCGCTGACCGGCGTGCCGCGCTTCAAGGAGCCCTTCGGCCCTCCCGCGATCCCCACGAGGCACGTCTCCAACACGAACCCCTTCCGGGCCGAGAGGCAGGGCGAGGAGCTGACCGCGGCCCTGCTCGCCGAGCTCGAGGAGGCGATCGCCGAGGAGGGCCCGGAGACGATCGCGATGCTGATCGCCGAGCCGATCCAGAACGCCGGCGGCAGCCTCGTCCCGCCCCCCGGCTACTGGGCCGGGCTGCGCGAGATCTGCGACCGCCACGGCATCCTGCTGGTCGCCGACGAGGTGATCTCGGGCTGCGGCCGGCTCGGGGAGTGGTTCGCGGTCGAGCGCTACGGCGGCCGTCCCGACCTGATCACCCTCGCCAAGGGGTTGACCTCCGCCTACGCGCCGATGGGGGCCGTGATGGTCAGCGAGCGCGTCGCCGCGCCCCTGTATGAGCCGGGGGCGACGCTCCTGCACGGGATCACCTTCGGCGGCCACCCGCTGTCGGCCGCGATCGCGCTGCGCAACATCGGGATCTTCGCCCGCGACGGCGTGCTCGAGAACGTGCGCGCGCTCGAGCCCTACCTGCGGCGGCGCCTCGAGGAGGAGGTGCTGCCCCTGCCGCTGGTCGGCGACGTGCGGGGCGACGGGTTCTTCTTCTCCGCCGAGCTCGTGCCCGACGGCGCTGAGGGCCGCTTCGAGGCCGAGGACGTCGGCCGGCTCGTGGGCGAGATCCTGCCCCGGCGGCTGCGCGAGAACGGCCTCATCGCCCGCGGCGACAACCGCGGCGATCCGGTCCTTCAGGTCGCCCCGCCCCTCGTCGCCGACGAGGCGGTGCTCGACGAGCTGGTCGTGAAGATGCGCGACACGCTGATCGGTGCCGCGACCGATATCGGGATCGGGTCCACGACGTCGGGGGTGCGCTCGTGATCGTCGGCGTGGCCCGTGAGCTGAAGCCGGCCGAGCGGCGCGTCGCGCTGACCCCCGCCGGAGCGCGGGAGCTGAGCGGCGACGGCCACCGGGTCTTGGTCGAGGCGGAGGCAGGCGCCGGCTCGGGCTTCCCCGACCGCGCCTACGAGGAAGCCGGGGCCGAGATCGTCGATCAGGAGCAGGTCTGGTCCACCAGCGAGCTGCTGCTCAAGGTCAAGGAGCCGATCGAGCCGGAGTATGGCCTGCTGCGCTCGGGCCTGACCCTGTTCACCTACCTCCACCTGGCTGCCGATCCGCCCCTCGCTGCGGCCCTGCGTGAGTCCGGGACCTGCGCGATCGCCTACGAGACCGTCCAGGACCCGGCCGGCAGGCTCCCCCTGCTCGCGCCGATGAGCGAGATCGCGGGCCGCCTCGCCACCCAGGCCGGCGCCTACTTCCTGCAGAGCCCACAGGGCGGCAGCGGCGTGCTGATCGGCGGCGCCGCCGGCGTTGCGGCCGCCCGCGTGCTCGTCCTCGGCGGGGGCGCGGCCGGAACCGCAGCCGCCCGCGTGGCCGCCGGCATGGGGGCCGACGTGACGATCCTCGAGCGCTCCACCGCCCGCATCGGCGAGCTGGAGGAGATCTTCGAGGGTCGCGCCCGCGTGCTGATGTCGGACGGCGTGACGATCGAGGAGGAGACGGGGCGCTCGGATCTCGTGATCGGCACGGTGCTCGTACCCGGCGCCCGCGCGCCGCGGCTGCTGACCCGTGAGCTGCTCGCCTCGATGCGCGACGGCAGCGTGATCGTCGACGTCGCGATCGACCAGGGCGGCTGCGCCGAGACCTCCCGGCCGACCACGCACGCCGAGCCGACCTTCGTCGTCGACGGCGTCGTCCACTACTGCGTGACCAACATGCCCGGCGCGGTGCCGTCCACCTCCACCCGCGCGCTCACCAACGCGAGCCTTCCTCACGTCCGCATGCTCGCCGGCGCGGGCGTCGACGCCGCCCTCGAGGCGGATCCCGGTCTCGCGTTCGGGGTCAACGTCCGCGACGGCGAGATCGTCTCCGCCCCGGTCGCCGAGGCCCTGGCCGCGGTCGCCTGAGCGCGAGGGCCGGCCCCTCGAAGGCGGCCCCCCACCGGCCGCCTTCACCGGCCATTCCCGACCCGCAGAGGAGAGTCCCCTCTCCGGGGCGGCCCGCTCACTACTCCCAAGGGGCGGCCCGCCCGGGGCCGGTGGGCCGGGCGCGATCAGTCCGCGACCAGCACCCCGTCACCGGCCTGCCAGCAGACCTGGACCTCGTCGCCGGCCTTGGCCGGAGTCAGGTCGCCGGCCTGCTCCCGCGCGATCAGCACGCGGCCGCTCGGGAGCTCGACCTCCAGCTTGCGCGCCGCGCCGAGGTAGATCACCTGCTTGACGCGGCCGCCGAGCACGTTGTCGCAGTCTCGCGCTGCGTCGGCGGCCCGGATCGAGAGCCGCTCGGGCCGGACGACCACCGCGCCCCGCTCGCAGTCGCCGACGGCCGGATCGGGGACGACCATGATCTGGCCCTCGGGGGCGATCACCATGCAGCGGCCGTCGGCCTGCTTCTCGCTCGCCCCCGCGAAGACGTTGGACTCGCCCAGGAACTCGGCCACGAAGCGCGTGCGCGGGCACTCGTAGAGCTCCTCGGCGCTGCCGATCTGCTCGATTCGCCCCTCACAGAAGACCGCGATCCGATCGGAGAGGACGAGCGCCTCCTCCTGATCGTGGGTGACGTAGACGAAGGTGATCCCGACCTCGTCGTGGATGCGCTTGATCTCGAGCTGGAGCCACTCACGCAGCTTCTTGTCGAGGGCGCCCAGCGGCTCGTCCATGAGCAGCACCCGTGGCCGGAAGACGATCGCGCGGGCGAGGGCGACCCGCTGCTGCTGGCCGCCGGAGAGCTGACCCGGATAGCGACCGCCGAGGTCGCCCAGCTGCACCATCTCGAGCGCCTCACCGACGCGCCGGCGCAGATCCTCGCCGCGCACCTTGCGGCGCTTGAGCGGGAAGGCGACGTTCTCGAACACGGTCAGGTGCGGGAACAGCGCGTATGACTGGAAGACCATGCCGATGTCACGGCGATGCGGAGGCAGGGCGTCGATCGGTTGCCCATCCATGTGGATCTCACCCGCGCTGAGGTCGGCGAAGCCGGCGATCATGTTCAGGGTCGTCGTCTTGCCGGACCCGCTCGGGCCGAGCATGGTCAGAAACTCGCCCGCACGGATGTCGAGCGAGACGCCGTCGACGGCGGTCGTCTCCTCGTAGTGCTTGTACAGATCGCGCAGCTCCAACGCCGCTCCGGGGCTCGCGTTCGCCTGCGCCCCGGGAGCGGCCGTGGGCTCTCCAACCCCGGTCACCATCTCCCGGTCCTCCTCGATGTCGCTGTCAACTTCTCCTCCATCGTCAGGTCTCGATCCCGGCCGAGCGGCGTCGCGAGCGGTTCGCGGCCAAGGCCAAGATCATGATTGCCGTCGTCATCGCCAGCACCAGCGTCGAGGCGGACGCGATCGTCGGGTCGACGTCTTCGATCGTCTGGAACATCTTCACGGGGACCGTTTGCTTGAACGGGTCCGCGAGGAACTGTGAGACCACCACCTCGTCGAAAGAGGTGATGAACGCGAACACGGCGCCCGCGGCGAGCCCCGGGGATATCGAAGGCAGCGTGACCCGCACGAAGCTCACCCACGGTGAGGCGCCGAGGCTCGCCGCGGCGAGCTCGAGCTGGCGGTCGAAGCCGGAGAGGCTTACAAGGACGGCGACGATCACGAACGGGAGCGCCAACGCCGTGTGAGCGAGCACGAAGCCGGCCGTCTTGCCCACCAGGCTCACATCGAGCCCGATCGCGTACATGCCGACGGCGGAGACGACTAGGGGCACGATCATCGGCGCCAGCAGCAGGGCCTGAAGGACCGGCTTGCCGCGCAGGCGGCTGCGGTCCAGCCCGAGCGCGCAGGCGGTCCCGAGCACGAGGGTGACCACGACGACGATGAGCGCGATCTCGACCGAGTTGACCAGCGCGTTGCGCCAAGCGCTGTCGGTGAACAGGTTCGAGAACCACTGCAGCGACCAGGACTCGGGCGGGAACTCGAACGTCTGCTTGCCGGTGAAGGCGAGCGGGATCACGATCAGCACCGGCGCGATCAGCCAGACCGCGACCAGGCCGCCGGCGGCCCGCAACATGACGCTGCCGAAGCGGCGCGACGCCATCACGTGCCCCCTCGGCCGGAGACGATCTGCAGCCGGCGGCGCAGGAGGGCGAAGGCGACGCCGAGGACCAGCAGCGTGGCCACGAAGAGGGTCAGCGCCATCGCGCCCGCATGGCCCCAGTCAAGAAGGCGCTGGATCTGCAGGACGATCGCCTGCGAGAGGAGCGCGTTCTGCGGCGAGCCGACGATCGCCGGCGTGATGTAGAAGCCGAGCGAGATCACGAAGACGAGCAGCGTGCCCGCGGCCAAGCCCGGCAGCGAAAGCGGCAGATAGACGCGCATGAAGCTGCTCGCGGGCGAGGCCCCGAGGCTGCGCGCGGCATCGACGAGCCGCATGTCGATATTTCTCATACCCGCGTAGAGAGGCAGGATCATGAACGGCGCCATCACCTGACACATCGCGATCAGCACCCCCGTCGTCGTGCCCAGCAGGGAGATGGAGCCGATCCCGAAGACCCCCAGGACGTCGTTCAGCGGCCCCTCCTCGCGCAGGATGATCTTCCAGGCGAAGGTCCGGACGAGGATGCTCTGCCAGGAGGAGATGATCACGATCGCCAGCAGCAGGATCTGCCAGCGCCTCCCGACCACCGTCAACAGATAGGCGAACGGGTATGAGACCACCGCGCAGATGAGCGCGATCAGGGCGGCGGTGGTGAACGTCCGCCGCAGGATCGTCATCTGGGTCGGATCGCCCAGGTACCACTCGAAGTTCGTGAGCAGGCCCTGGTCCGTGCCGGACGTGAAGGCGCGGACGAGGGCGGTGCCGACGGGATAGGCGAAGACGACCGCGACGAAGAGGAGCGCCGGCAGGATCAGCAGCGCCCAGCGATCCGCACCGAGGCGGGGGAGCCGGGCAGATGCCCGCCGGCGAAGGCGCGCTGCGCCTTCGCCGGCGGGCGGCACGCTGACCTCCGTGCTCATGCCCGCTCCCACTCGCCTCGGTCGAATCGCGTTCGCTCAGCCGCTCAGCCGGAGAGCAGCGCCGTGTAGCGCTGCGATACCTCGTCGTAGTGCTTGGCCCACCAGTCCTGATCGGCGGTGAACGCGTCGTCGGCGTGCGGGCCGGAGACCACGTCCACCTGCTTCGCTGCGTCCGACCAGTTGTCGGGCGTCTCGCCGCCGGTCGCACCCGGGTACGGAGGCGCCGCCGGACCGATCTTCTGGTTCACCTCGGGCTGCAGGACGTAAGCGATCCATGCCTTCGCCGCCTCGGCGTTGGGCGCGTCCTTGATCAGCGCCAGCGTGCCCGAGCCACGACCAAGGAAGCCCTCGGCGAGCCCGTAGTCGGCACCCTTGTCCAGTGCGTCGATGTAGTTGCGCGTCGTCGCCATGTAGATCGGCGCGTCGCTGTTGACCATCCCGTCGACGACCTGACCGGAGCTGTCGAAGCCGCCGAGATCATCCTTGATCGTCTCCAGCTTCGCGAATGCCTCGTCGATGTCGATCGGGTACGGATCGGTCGGATCGGCCCCGTTCGCGATCGCCGCGCACTCCACCGCGCCGGCGGCGGCCACGTAGGTCCAGATCACGCGCTGGCCGGGGAACTTGTCGACGTCGAAGAAGTCCTCGCAGTTCTGTGGCCCACCGTCGGGAAAGGCGCTCTTGTCGTAATACATGCCGATCCCGTAGGCGTAAGTCGCAACGCCACACTCGCTATTGATGCGGAGCGGCTCCAGCACGTTCTCCTGGGAGACCCCGGTCTCCTCGAATAGCGTGCCGCACTGCGGCCCGACCATGAAGCCATCCGCGTCGGCGACGTCGTAGCTGACGTTGCCACTCTTCACTTGCGCTTCGAGCTTCGCGTAGTCGGTCGGGCTGTCGAGGGTAAACTCGGCGCCGGTCTCCTCGGTGAAGGGATCCATCCAGACCTTCTTCACCTGCTCATCCAGATAGCCGCCGAAGCCCATATAGCTGATCGTCGTCCCGCTGAAGTCACTGGACGACGCTGCGTCCGCGTCGGCCGAGCCGTTAGTGGAGTCGCCGTCGTCGCCGCCGCACGCCGCCAGCACTAGGGAAAGCGCCAACGCCGCCACGACCGCGAGCACGCGGCTGAACTTTGAACTCATTTCCTCTCCTCCTGATCATGTCTGAACCCATGAGGCTTCCGGCATCTCGCGCACTGGCGCGGCCGGTCTCGATCAAGCTCCCGAGTCCCCCAGCGTTCGTGCGATCAGGGCTGTTGCGGACCCTCTCGCGTGACTGCCGGGGTGAGGGATGATAAATCGATAAACCACGACCGTAGCCTACTAGGTCCTAACCGAATTCGCCAGATCAAACCGGCGCGCGACATCGATTTGGTCCCCAGTCTCAAGCAGATCGGGAAAGCGCTCCCTCTCATGTCCCCCCGTCTTCAAATCCCGCTGGCGGTCGAAGCTCGACCCGGGGTGCCCGCTCATCGGCGAGCGTCGCCTCCGCAAGTTGGGCGCACGTCGTAAAGCGGACGTCGCCCCGCTCCAACCCCGCTTCGATCACCGTCCGCAGCGCCTCGACCCGGCCTGCGCGACCGGAGAGGAATGGATGGCACGTGAGGATGAACGTGGCCCCGTGACGTCGCATCGCGTCGAGCTCCGCCACCCACATCCTGGCGACCGTGGAAGGCGCCGCGATCGTCTGCCCGATCTCGGGCCGGGGCAGGAACGCGTACAGCTCCCAGTCGTCCAGCGACCAGTGAGGCGGTAGCTCGGCGATCTCGCCCGCCCCGGTCCGGAGCACATACGGGGAGTCGCTGTCCATGAGACTCGAGTCATAGATCAGGCCGTACTCGGCAATCAGCGACGGCGTTAACCAGCTCGCCTCCCACATTGCCGCTCGGTGCCCGCGCGGCTCGGCCCCGTGCCGCGCCAAGGCCTCGAGGGCCAGCTCGAAGTCACGGCGCTCCTCGTCCGATCCGAGATCGACCGGGCTCCGATGGCTGTGGGAATGATGCCCCACCTCGTGGCCCGCCGCCAGGATCTGCTCGACCGCATCGGGGTGGCGTAGCGCCGTGACCCCGGGGACAAAGAAGGTCGCCCGCAGCCCGTACTCGGCCAGCAGGCCGATCAGCCTCGGCACCCCAACCCGCGGCCCGAACGCCTGATGCGTCATCGCCATCGCGTTCTCGCGATGCTCCGGTCCGGCGACCAGGATCGGCGCCTCGGCGTCGACGTCAAAGGTGAGCAAGGCGGAGGTCTTCCCGCCTCCAGCGCTCGCCGGCCCTCCCCGCTCGTTCTCTTTCGCCTCGGTCATCTCAGCCTCCTTCGCCCGCGTGACAGCCGTCCTCGCCGCCCCGGCGCCCGGGGCACGGCCCGTCGCGACCACGGTCACCCGCGGCCGATCTCACGCGAGATAATCAACCTCAGAATCTCGCTTGTGCCCTCGCCGATCTCGTCCAGCTTCGCGTCTCGCATCCAGCGCTCGACCGGGTAGTCGCGGGAGTATCCCCAGCCTCCCAGGGTCTGAACCGCACCCCAGGTGCAGAACATCGACGTCTCGGAGGCGAAGACCTTGGCCATCGCGGGCTCGGACGGGTTCTCGGCACCTTGGTCCAGCCGCCGGGCCGCTCGCCAGACGAGCAGCCTGGCGGCGTCGATCCGGGTCAGCATGTCGGCGAGCCGGAAGCCGATCGCCTGATGGTCGATGAGCCGCTTGCCGAACGTCTGCCGCTCGCGCGTGTACTCGCGCGTGTACTCGTAAGCGGCGCGCGCGAGGCCCACCGATCCTGCCGCGATCAGCGTCCGCGAGCGCTCGAAGGCGCGCATCAGGCCTTTGAAGGCCTCCCCCTCGGCACCGAGCCTGCGGTCGTCGGGGACGAACAGATCGTCGAGGAAGAGCTCATTGCAGATCATCCCGCGCTGACCCATCTTCTTCATCGCGGGCCCGACCGTGAGCCCTTCGTCGTCGCGCTCGACAACGAACGCGGTCACCCCGCCGGAGCGCAAGGCTGGGTCGGTGGTCGCAAAGATGACGATGTAGTCAGCCACCTCACCGTTCGAGATCCAGCTCTTCTGGCCCCGCAACCGGTAGCCACCCTCGACCCGATCGGCGCGGGTCTGCATCGCGGCCGCGTCAGAACCCGCCCCCGGCTCGGTGATCGCGATCGCCGTCGGCTTCGCATCGGGACCGGTCACCCGCGGCATCCAGCGCTCCTGCTGCTCCTCGGTGCCGAGCATCAGGATCGGCAGGCAGTGAAAGCCGTTCGAGGTGATTAGCTGCCCCAGGCCGACATCACCATGGCATAGCTCCTCGTAGACGAGGGCGCTCGTGAAGACATCGGTCAGGCCGCCACCGCCCCAGCGCTCCGGGATCATGAACGTCGTCAGCCCGATCTCGCTCGCCTGTTTCCAGAGATCCCAGGCCATCATGTGATCGGCCTCGTCGATCTGCGCCGCCAGTGGCCGAATCTGCTCCTCCGCAAAGCGCCGGCAGAGTTGGCGGATCTCTTCCTGCTCGTCGGTCAGCTGAACCAGTCCAGCATCCATCTCGTGCTTCTCCTCCAATAGCTACCATTTATTCGGCAAACCGATTTGGCGTTAGGGTAGCGAGGAAGGCGCGACGATGGCACAGAGGGGTAACAGGATCACGATCCAGGACGTCTCGCGCCGCGCGGGGGTGTCCGCCACGACGGTTTCGCATGCCCTTAACGGCCGGGGCCGGGTCGGGACCGAGACGCGGGAGCGTGTGCTGCGCGCGGCGCGCGAGCTCGGCTACGTGGCGAACCCGATCGCGCGGGCACTGAAGAGCGGCAACTCGCGCACCCTCGTCGCCGAGCTCCCGGCGACTACCGAGGCAATCGGACTCGACAGCGCTTTCCTGCGCGACGTGATCGTCGGCGCTGCCGAACGTGCGATCGAGGCCGGCTACCTGCTCGCGATCACCAGCCGGTCCTCTTCCTCCACCCAGGTTCTGCCGCAGCATGAGGGAGTGCTGGTCGTCGATCCGGTCGGCTCCGACTCCCTTGCCAAGGAGGCGCGCGAAGCCGGGCGTCCCGTCGTCACCGTCGCCCGCTTCGCCGAGCACCCCACGGGCGTCACCGCGGTCGACGTCGACTATTCGCGCGGCGTCCGACTGATTCTCGATCAGCTCGCCGAGGCTGGCTACTCGCGCCCGGCGCTGCTTACGACGTCGCAGCCATTCTCGTTCGCGGTCGCCTGCGAGGCCGGATATCAGGAGTGGTGCCGCGAGAAACGAGCCCGTCGCATCGTTCGTCGCGCCCCCAGGCAGCCCTCAATCGAGAGCGGGCGCGCCGCTGTCCGGGATCTGCTGCGCCTCAAGCGGCTGCCCGACGCGATCGTCACCGCCACCGAGCCGCTCGCGATCGGTGCACTGCGGGGACTCGCGGAGGCTTCGCGGAGGATCCCGGACGAGATCGGCCTCGCTTGCGCGACCGACTCCGAGCGTTTGCGCTCGGCGCTCGTTCCGGTCACCGCGCTCGACGTCCACCCCGCGGCGACGGGACGGCGCGCGATCGAAGCCCTGATCGAACTCGTCGCCTCCGAGGGCAGGGTGAAGCTCCCCGATCTGATCGAGATGCCGACCAAGCTCAACGTCCGGGCCTCGACGATGCCCGCGCGGCGCCCGGACTGACCGCGCCTCGGGCCCCCCGCAGCCTCGCGCCGCGACCGGTACGGCAAGGCCGACCCCGGGGTTCGCGACCCCTTGAGCCGCATGAGGTATTTGGTGACAAATCGTTTTGGTAGAATTGCGTCCCGACGCCGCCCTGCCATGCAGATCGAGCCTCAGCCAACCATCGCGGACCTGTTCGAGCACCTCGCGGCGCAAGCGCCCGAGCGGCTGCTCGTCACGCACGACGAGTTCGAGCTGACATACGGCGAGGCGGTAGAGCGGGTCGAGGAGCTGGCGGGCGCCTTGCTCGCGTCCGGAGTCGGCCACGGCGACCGGGTCGCCGTCTACAGCCCGCCCCACGCACAGACCCTGCTCATCTACCTGGCCACGGCGTCGATCGGCGCGATCTTCACCGGCCTGAGCCCGAAGCAGAGCGTCGACGAGATCGAGCGGGTGATCCGCGATGCGGAGCCCCGTCTGCTCTTCTTCGTCGGCCCGCTGGAGGACGAGCACGCCGGCAAGCTCGCCGAGCTCGAGCGGCGCCTGGAGGGCGGGCCCAAGCCGGAGCTGATCGCGCAGGAGGCGAGCGCCGGGCGGCCCTGGCCGGCGATCCACTCGTTGTTGCGCGATCGCCGTGCCTCCACCGCCGAGCATGCCGCGGCCCGGCGCGCGATCGGTCCCCGTGACCCCGTCGCGATGGTCTACACCTCGGGCTCCACCGGCCCCGCCCGCGGGGCGCTGCTCGTCAACGGGCCGATGGTCCGCTCCTACACGATCCAAGCGGACCACTGGTACGACGAGCCGCCCGTCGGAGTCGCCGACCTCCCGATCCATCACCTTGGCTTCGTCGGGGACAACTGCACCTCGCTGCTCGCCGGCGGTGGAACGATCCACATCATCGAGCGCTGGACGCCGGAGCGGATCCTGGAGCTGATCGAGCGCCGGCGGCTGACCTTCTGGTGGACGCAGACGACGATGCTGCTGCTCGCGAGCCGCTCCGAGCGCTGGGATGCCACGGACTTCAGCAGCCTGCGCCGGATCGCCTTCGGCGGGGCTCCGATCACCGAGGCGCTGCGCGCCAAGCTGGTTGCCACCGGCATCCCGCTCGGGCACGGCTACGGGATGACGGAGGTGCACGGCAATGCCACCTATGTGGACAACGACGCGCCGATCGACGTGATCACCGGAACCGTGGGCCGCGGCGACCACCGACTCGAGGTGATCGTCGCCGACGACGAGGGCCGCCGCTGCCCCATCGGCACGCCGGGCGAGATCCTGATCCGCGGGGAGACCCTGTTCGGCGGCTACCGGCTCGCCGACGGCACGATCGACCCCGCCCGCGACGCCGACGGCTGGTATCACACCGCCGATCTGGGAGTGGAGCGGCCGGACGGCAATCTCGAGCTCGCCGGGCGCAAGGACGACATGTTCAAGTCGGGCGGCTTCAACGTCTACCCGCGCCAGATCGAGCAAGTTCTGGAAGGCCACGAGGGGGTCTCGGTGGCGGCGGTGATCGACATTCCCGACTCGACTTGGAGCCGCGTCGGCCAAGCCTACGTCCTGCTCGCGCCGGGATCGCGGGTCGACGAGGAGACGTTGCGCTCCTACAGCCGCGCCCGGCTCGCCAACTACAAGGTTCCAAAGCGCTTCGAGCTTCGCGCCGAGCTGCCGATGCTGCCCAGCGGCAAGGTCGACAAGGCGGCTTTGCGGCGCGAGGTCGGCGTCGGCTGACCCGTCTCTTACCACCACCCCCCGCCACCTCTCTGCTCGCTCCGGGGTGGCTCAGGCTCGTGATACGCGATCAGCGACCGGCGCGAGACCGCGCCAGGGTGCTGATCAGGTGATAGGCGGCGTTCGCGGCCGCCATCGCGGTCAGGTTCGCCACGTCGTAAGCAGGTGCGACCTCGACCACGTCGGCGGAGACGATCCGCTCGCCATGCGCGTCCGCGACCCCGGCCAGCAGGCGCTGCAGCTCCCGCGGCGTGAGGCCACCGATCTCCGGGGTCCCGGTGCCGGGCGCGAAAGCGGGATCGAGGACATCAACGTCGACGGTCACGTAAACGGGCCCGCCGGCGGCCACCTCCCGCACCGCCTCGAGGGCGCCGTCGACGCCGTCGCGGTCGACCATCTGCGCCGTGACGGCGGTGAAGCCGAGCTCCCGGTTCTCATCCAGGTCGTTCTCGGCGTAGAGGGAGCCCCGGAGGCCGACCTGGACCGAGCGCGCGGGGTCCAGGGTGCCCTCCTCGACCGCACGCCGGAACATAGTTCCATGCGTCAGGTCGGCGCCAAAGTATGAGTCCCATGTATCAGTGTGGGCGTCGAGCTGGATCAGTCCCAGTGGCCCATGGGCGGCCGCCGCCGCACGCAACAGCGGCAGGGCAACCGAGTGATCTCCCCCGAGCCCGACCACCGCGGCGCCGCCCTCGTGAAGGGCCCGGGCCGCGTCCTCGATCGCTGCATGTGCCTCGATCATGTCCACTGGGTTGAGGGCCGCGTCGCCGGCATCGGCCACCTGGACGGTGTCGAACGGGGAGACGCCGAGAACGGGGTCGTAGGGACGCAGCAGCAACGATGCCTCGCGTACCGCCGAAGGCCCAAAGCGCGAACCCGCGCGGAAGGTGGTCGCGCCGTCGTAAGGCGCCCCAAGGATCCCGATGTCGACCGTCTCCACGTCCTCGACCCGGGGTAGGCGGGCGAACGTCCTCAAACCGGCGAAGCGGGGCACGATCGCCGCATCCACCTGTCCACGCGGCACGCTCATCGCTCGCCTCCAGAGGTGGTGAAGACCGGAAGGCGCCCGCCGCCATCGCACTCGTCGAAACGCACGCGCAGTGGCATTCCGGCCTCGATCGCATCCAGCTCCGGCGCCTCGATCGTGCTCACGATCCGCACGCCCTCCGCGAGTTCCACGAGACCGACCGCATAGGGGATCTGATCGGCGAGCGCCGGATCCAGGGGAACGTGGACAACGACCCAGCTGTGCACGACGCCGTCGCCGCTCGCCGTCCGCCACCGGGTTTTCGCCGATCCGCACGCCGGGCAACACGGGCCCGGCGGCCAGCGCGGCGTCTCGCAATCCGCACAACTGGGCAGGCGCAGCTCTCCGGAGTCGCAGCCTTCCCAGAAGGGCGCGGTGTCAACATCGCGCTCGGCAGTCGGCAAGCCGCTCAGCATGCTCAGGCCTCCCTTCCCAGCAGCACCGCCGACGCGGTACCCGCGGAGGCGCAGCACGACAGCACCGTGCCGGCGTCGTCGACTTGGACCGCGGCGGTGCCGCGCAGCTGTCTCACCGCTTCGAGGACGTGCGAGAGCCCCTGTACGTAGGCCTCGGAGAGGTTGCCGCCGTGGGTGTTCACTGGCAGCTCCCCGCCGTGCTCGATCCGGCCGCCCTCGACGAACGCGCCTCCCTCGCCGGGCGCGCAGAAGCCATAGGCCTCGAGCGCCATGATCACGAACGGGGTGAAGTGGTCATAGACCATCACGGCGTCGATGTGCTCGGGTCCGAGTCCCGTACGCTGGTAGAGATCGGCAGCACAGTGCTCGGCCTCCGAGCGGTCGAGATCGGGGCGGAACACGACGCCCGCGCCCCCCGGGCCGGAGGCCTGGGCGCCGCCGAGCACGTAGGCGGGCCGATGTGGTCCTCCGAGCGCGCGCTCGGCGCTCGTCACGACCAGGGCGCAGGCCCCGTCGCTCTCGATGCAGCAGTCGAGCAGGCGCAGCGGGTCGGCGATCATCCGCGACGCTTGGTGGTCGGCGAGCGTGATCGGCTCGCGCATGATTGCGTTCGGGTTCTGGGCGGCGTGCTTGCGCATCGCCACCGCGACGGCGCCGAATTGCTCGCTCGTGGTGCCGTAGCGGACCATGTGCCGGCGCGCGAGCTGGCCGAACTGGATCACGGGCGCGACCATCCCCCAGGGGACCTGGAACGCCTCTATCCCGCCCACCGTGCGCGCGGTCTCCCGGTCCCCCGCCTGACCGATACGCCGGCCGGAGCGCCCATTCAGCGATCGGTAGCAGACGACGGTCTCAGCGGCCCCGGCGGCGATCGCGGCGGCGGCGTGCATGACGACGGCATTGCCGGCCGGCCCCCCGTCCCCCGCCTGGCTCATCCAGCCGAGGTTGCTCAGCCCGAGGTGAGTCGCGAGCTGTAGCTCGTCGATCTCGTCCCAGTCGTAGCGGACGACGCCGTCGACGTCTGCCAGCGAGAGGCCGGCATCGTCGACTGCGGCGCCGACGGCCTCGCAGGCGAGCGCGAGCTCGGTCCGGCCGGAGTTCTTCGAGTACTCCGTCTGGCCGATGCCGACGATCGCGGCGCTCGCCATCAGCCTGCCTCCGTGCCGGCGAGCATGAACTTCTCGAACCCGTCGGCGAGCACCGTCCCGTCGTCGGCGACAATCTCGCAACTCAGCGTGACCACGCCACGATCGGGCTTCGAGGCGCTGCGGCGCAGATCCTCGACCCGATAGCGGACATGGATCGTCGTCCCCGGATAAGCGGGGGCCCGGAAGGCCCGCTCCATCTCAAGGTAGGCGAGGATCTTCCAGCGGTCGATCTGCGAGCGCAACCCGCTCTGAATCGTGACCAGCAGCCAGCCCTGAGCGATCCTGCCGCTGAGATCGGTCGACTCGCGGACGAAGACCTCGTCGGCGTGCAGGGGTGAGTAGTCGCCGGTGATCGCCGAGAAGCTGACGATGTCGGCCTCGGTCAGCGTGCGGCGGACCGACTCGAACGAGTCACCGACGGCGAGGTCGTCGAAGCCCACGTCCTGTCCTGTGTCAGCCACCTTGGCCCTCCACCTCCGAGTCGAGCAGCATCACGTCGGCGCCGGTCATGACCTCTTCGCCGTCCTGGTTCTGGACCGTGACAGTCAGCGTCACCACCACGGCGGTCGGCCGGCTGCGACTGGACCGTACTCCGGCTACCGTGTAGCGGCAGTGGATGGTGTCGCCAGCGCCGACCGGGGCGACGAAGCGCCGTGCCGTGTTCAGGTAGGAGATGACCGGCCAGTCGTCGAGCTGCGAACGCAGCCCGGTGACGATCGAAGCGATCATCTGCCCATGGGCGATCCGGCGGCCGAAGTGCTCGCGCGCGAACTCCTCGTCTACGTGTAGCGGGTTGAAGTCGTTCGAGAGCCCCGCGTAGTTGACGATGTCGGCCTCGGCGATCGTCCGCCGGGCCGTCACGAGCTCCTGGCCCGTCCGGATCTCGGCCACCGGGATGATCCGCGGCCCGCTCACCAAGTCGCCTCCGCGCGTTTCATGCCGGCACCACTTCAAGCTCGGTCACGCCGCCCTCGGCGTTGATCGGCCAGTCGTCTAGGCACAGGTCGTACGGGCAGGAGGAGACCACGCAGACCAGATCGATCAGCGCCTCGAGCACAACCGAGCCGCCGGGAGGGACGGGGTTCGGATAGTTGACCAGCCGCTGCGAGGCGTCGATCTCGGTGTGGGTGAAGAAGTTGACGGGCTGGGGGACGACGTCGATCTCGTACCCGCGAGCCGCCATAGCCTCGCGCAGGTTGTCAGAGCAGTTGCGATGCGGGCCCTCATGGCCGAGCTGCTCGTAGCGCGCCTGATCGCAGGCGGCGATGAACATGTCGTGCGCTCCTCCCGCGCGGTCGGCGATCAACCGCAGCATCGGGCGGCGGCGGCGGCTGAGCAGTTCCTGGCCCTCGCGCGGCGTCATCGTCCGCGTCCACGTCCACGTATGGCTCGGTGAGAGCCAGTCGCCCAGGTCATGCGCGTCGAAGGCGAAGAAATCCGCAGCCTGGGCCCCGGCCGGAGTGCGCAGCTCGAAGCGTTCACCCGCGACGACGTCGAAGGCACGACCCTCCGCGGCCGGGATGACCAGCGTCTCGCGCGTGCCGGAGAGGCCCATCAGTAGCTCCTCGGCAGGCCGCAGCGCTCGGCGATGAAGTTGCGCGCCATCTCGTTCGAGATCGGCCCCGAGACCATGTCGCGGGCGTCGCGCAGATAGCGCATCATGTCCGCCTCTTCGGTGAGCGCGAAGCCGGCCATCGTGCGCATGCCGCAGTCGGTCGCCCGCACCGCGGCCTCGCCGGCCGCGTGCTTGGCGACCGCTGCCTCGACCGCGCAGTCCTCTCCCCCCGCCTCGAGCGCCGCCGCCCGCTCGCTCAGCAGCCGCGCGCCCTCGAGGTCGATGTAGGTCTCCGCCAGTGGATGCTGGACGGCTTGATAGGCGCCGATCGGCCGCCCGAAAGCCTCACGCTCGAGCGCATATCCCTTAGCGTCCTCGAAAGCCGCGCCGCCGATCCCCAGCGCCATGTAGGCCTGCAGGTTGCGCTCATGATTGAGCGTGCCGACGAGGGAGCGGAACCCGGCGCCGCGCTCACCGATCAGCGCCCCCTCAGGAGCCTCGGCACCATCGAGGTAAATCTCGGTCGTACCCGCGGCGCGCAGGCCCGCCATCTTCAGGCGCCGCACCTCGATCCCAGGCTGATCGCGCTCCAGCATGATCAGCGACAGTCCGTCGCTCTTGCGGCCGCCCTCGGGCACGTCATCGGTCCGCGCCAGGAAGACGATCACGTCCGCGTCCGCCGCAAGCGTGATGTAGAGCTTCTGGCCGCTCAGGCGCCAGGTGCCGTCACGCAGCTCGGCCCGGGTCCGGAGGTTGTTCATGTCCGTGCCCGTGTCGGGCTCGGTGAGCCCGAAGGAAAGGAGTGCCTCCCCCCGGGCCAGCCCCGGCAGGATGCGCTCGCACTGCTCCGGCGTTCCCTCCGAGCGCATGAAGCGCGCCGCCATCGAAACGACCATGTAGGCGGCGGCTAGCGAGGCGTAACGAGCCCCGAGCTCCTCGATCACCGCATAGTCGAGCCGCACGTCCGCATCCTGGCCTCCGTGCTCCTCGGGAACGAGTAGCCCAGTGACACCGAGCTCGCCGAGCTTCGGCCACAGCTCGCGTGGGATCTCACGCGCCGCATCCAGCTCGCGCACGCGCTCCCGAGGAAGCTCCTCGTCGAGGAAGCGGCGTACGCTCTCACGCAGCAGCCGCTCCTCGTCAGCGACGCTCGCCCCCTCAACTTCCGGCCTCGGTCCCAAGCTCTCCGTCCTTGAGTGACTAAACGATTTGGCGCTGGTCATGGTAACAGGAACATCGGGGTCCTGCGCCTCCCACCAAACACCATACGACCGCGAAAGGCCGGGCAGTTTATCGTTTTTGCAATCAGCTCTCGGGATGCCACTCAGATATCCGCACGGAGCCCTTCGACCAGCTCCGGCGACCATCTAGGAGACGGAGGCGAGCTGGCGCTCGGCGACGCCGCCCTGACCGGAGGCGCCGGGCCGCCCGGCCGGGCTCCGGCACCGGTCCGCGTGGATCTACCGGCGGGCATCTCCTTGGCGCTCGGCGCGGTGCTCGTCGTGCAGCTCGGTCATGCACTCGCCGTCGTGCTCCTGGAACGAATCGGGGTGATGATGACCGCGGGCTTCCGGGCCGGCTTCTCGGCCCTCGTCCTGCTACTCGCCTCGCGCCCAGCGGTCCGCTCCCTCAGCCGCTCGCAGCGCCGCCTGGTCGCGATCTTCGGCTCCAACTTCGTCGTCCAGTCACTCGCGCTCTACGTCGCGATCTCGCGCATCCCACTCGGGATCGCGCTCTCGATCGCCTTCCTGGGCCCGCTCGGCACCGCCGTCTGGCGCGGACGCCGAGCCCGCGATCTGGCCTGCGCCGCGATGGCGCTCACCGGCGTCATCCTGCTCGTCGAAACGCCCGGGGCCGCCGGCGACGTCGATTCGGTCGGCCTGCTCGCCGCCGCGGTCGCAGCGGGCTCGTGGGCGGTCTACATCTATTGCTCGGAGCGCGCGCGCGCGACGATGCCACGGCTCGACGGGCTCGCGCTCTCGATGAGCCTGGCGGCGTGCGTGCTCGTCCCCGCGGCGTTCATCTCCGGCCCGACGCAGCCCCTGGTGCCCGGCGACATCGGCCTCGGATTCGCTACCGCCCTGCTGGCCACCGCGATCCCATTCAGCATGGAGTCGCTCGCCCTGAGCCGGACTCCGGTGCACTTGTTCGGGATCCTGATGAGCACCGAGCCCGCAGTCGCCGCGCTGGTCGGATTCATCGCCCTCGGCCAGGCCTTACCGGCCGCCGCAGTCGCCGGTATCGCGCTCGTCGTCGCCGCCTCCGTCACCGCCACCCTCGGCGGCCGCAGGGTGACCCGGAAACAGGCGGCAACGAGGCGTTACGGTCGCCGGAGCTCGTGATGGAGGTACCACGGATCGACCCCGAGGCCGTGCTTGCGGACTTGGGGGAGCTGGCGGACCGGACCGGTGGGTCCGCCGGCGCGAGACGCCTCTGCTGGACAGAGACGTGGCGCGAGGCACGGACGCTGCTCGCCGAGCGGCTGGCGGAACTCGCGGCTCCGATTGACTCCGAGGAGGACGAGGCGGGCAACCTCTGGGCGCGTCTGAAGGGCGCGGATCGCTCAGCGCCGGCCCTCGCATTCGGCTCGCATCTCGACTCGGTTCCGGCCGGCGGTCCCCTGGACGGTGCGCTCGGGACGCTGGCGGCGCTCGGCGTCCTGCGTGCCTGGAGCGACGCCGGAGCCGTCCCGCCCCGGGATCTCGTCCTGATTGACTTCGCCGATGAGGAGGGTGCGCGCTTCGGGCGCAGCCTCTTCGGCAGCTCGGCGCTGGCGGGGACGCTCGATCCCGCTGCGCTGAGCGGATTGCGTGATGCGGGGGACATCGCGATCGGCACCGCGCTCGCCGCCCAGGGCGTGCAGCTCGAGCGGGCGCCCGAGGCGCATCGCCGCCTCGACTCGATCGCAGCCTGGCTGGAGTTGCACATCGAGCAGGGGCCAGTGCTCGACAGCGAGAGCACGAGCTGCGCGCCCGTGTCCGGATGCGCGGGGGTCGAGCGCTTGCTGCTGCGCTTCAGCGGCCAGGCCTCGCACGCCGGGACTACGCCGATGGAGGTGCGCCGCGACGCGGGGCTCGCGGCCGCAGCCACCGCGCTCGCCGTCGAGCGGATCGCGACCCGCCAGGGCGGAGTCGGCACCAGCGGCTCGCTCGCGCTCCAGCCCGGCGTCGTGACCGCCGTCGCCGGCGGCGCAGAGCTCACAGTCGACCTGCGCCACGCGGCGGCCGGGCCGCTCGAGGCGATGCGGGCGGAGGCGCTCGCGGCGGCCGAGCGAGCGGCGGGTCGGCGGGGCTGCGAGCTGGACGTGGAGCTGCTGCAGCAGATCGCGCCGAGCCCCTTCGATCCCGACCTGGTCGCCGCAGCCGGGCGGGCTTGTGCGGCCGTCGGCGGACGGTCTGAGCCGCTGCTCAGCGGCGCCCTCCACGACGCCGCTGAGATGGCTCATGTCGTACCCACAGCTATGGTCTTCTGCGCCTCGATTGACGGGATCAGCCACGCCAAGGAGGAGCGCAGCTCCGGCGACGACCTACGAGCGGCGATCGTCGCCTTCGGAGCTCTGACAGGCGACGTCCTCGCGCAGCTCGACCGCGGGTTTATCGCCGATAACCATTGATCTGCGTCGCTCCCCGGAGGGTACGGTTGGGCGGATGCTGCATCACGTCTCCTACGAGGTCCCGCCGGCGCTGGTCGGCCGGATGGGGGAGCTGCTCGGGTGCATCGGGTTCGAGCGGGTGCCGGCGCCGGAGGCGCTCGGGGACGGATACACGTGGTTCGAGCGCGGCGGCAGGCCCGGGCCGGGCGTCCCGGCCAGCCAGGTCCACCTGATCTCCACCGAGGAGGCGACCGCGCCGCCGGTCGGGCATGCCGCGTTCGTCGTCGACGACCTGGACGCGACTCTCGCGCGGCTCGAGGGGAGCGGCTTCGAGGTCCGGGAGGCGCGGCGCCTGTGGGGCGAGCGGCGCGTGTTCGTGTCCGCCCCGGGTGGGCACCGGATCGAGCTCTTCGCGGTCCCGCCGTCGCGCCGGTCGAGCCCCTAGCATCGAGCGACCTTGCGGTATCCGGTCGAAAGCTTCACCGAGCAGGAGCGGCGTGCGCTCGAGCCGCACTTCAGCAACCTCGACCGGCCGGTGTTCGCGCTCCGCAACCTGCCCGAGACCGTCAAGGGAGCGCTGTTCGCCCGCTACTCCCGCTACGGGGGAACGCTGCGCCGGCTCTACCTGGACGAGTTCGCGGACGACGTCCCGGAGGGCTCGCGGCCCTTCGACGGCCTCGAGGGGGAGCGGGCCGCGCGCCTCTACGAGCGCATCTTCATCGGCTACGGCGACGATTCGGTGGCCCAGCTCGGCGGCGCCCACCTGGCCTGCGAGTGGGTCAGCAACGTGCTCACCAAGGTGCTGCAGCGCGGCCGGCTCGCCGCCTACCTGGAGCAGTCGACGCGCTACATCCCCTACGACGCGCCGATCCCCGGCCGCGAACGCGGGGAGCCAGGGAGCTGGCGCTACTGGCGGGACGGGGAGCTCGGCGACGCCTTCGCCGAGGCGATGGACGAGATCTTCTCGATCTACTCCCGCTCGCTGACCGAGGTCCGCGCCTGGGCGGAGGACCGCTGGCCGCGCGGCGAGGAGCCGCAGGCGGCCTGGGAGCGCTCGATCAAGGCCAAGGCGCTCGATCTGCTGCGCGGCCTGCTGCCCGCCTCGACCCTCTCCCACGTCGGCATCTACGCCTCCGGACAGGCCTACGAGCAGCTCCTGCTGCGCCTCGCCTCCTCGCCGCTGCCGGAGGCGCGCGAGGTCGGCGAGATGGCGGAGCAGGAGCTGGCGAGCGTGATCCCGAGCTTCATCTCCCGCGTCGGCCGGCCCGATCGCGGCGGCGAGTGGATCGACTACCTGCGCGAGCGCCGCGAGACGACCGAGCGCTGGGTCGCGCGGCTCGGGCTCGACCGGCGCGCCGGCGCCGACGCGCCCTCGGTCGAGCTGCTCTCCGTGGAGGGCGACGAGGACGCGCTGCTGGCCGCCTCGCTGTACGAGTCGACCGGCCTGCCGGAGGCCGAGATCGCGACCCGGCTGAAGGCGCTGGACCCGATCGAGCGTGAGTCGCTGCTCGCGGAGCTGGTCGGCGAGCGCCGCAACCGCCGTCATCGCCCCGGCCGAGGCTGGGAGGCGGTCCGCTACCGGTTCGAGATCGTCTCCGACTACGGCGGCTTCCGCGACATGCAGAGGCACCGGATGCTGACCTGCCAGTGGCAGTCGCTCTCCCCCGACCTGGGGGCGGGCGTCCCCGAGGAGGTCGCGGAGGCCGGCGCCGGCGACGACTACGCCCGCGCGCTCGAGCTCTCCGCCCGCGAGTTCTCCCGCCTCGAGGAGGCCGGGCTGGCCGAGGCCGCCCCCTACGCGCTCTGCCTCGGCTACCGGATCCGCTACGTCCTCGATCTCAACGCCCGCGAGGCGATGCACGTCTGCGAGCTGCGCTCCGGGCGCGAGGGCCATCCCACCTACCGCGCCGTCGCCCAGGCCATGCACGAGCGGATCAGCGCCGTGCATCCCGCGATCGGCGCCGCGATGAGCCACGTCGACCCGACGTCGGAGCCGCGCCTGGAGCGGATCATGAGCGAGATCCGCACCCACCGCAAGCGCGCCGCGCTGGCCGGCTGAGCGGCGGCTCCGCGCGAGGGCACGGCCGGGGGATGCGGGAGATCGCCGCCGACCGCTCGCGGCGACCCGGGCCGGCGGTCAGCGTCGCGGGCGCGGCGGCAGGACGCCGCCCGAGATCCGCTTGCGATTGCCCTTCCCGCCGCGGTGCCGCTTCTTGCGCGGGTGGCGCTTGCCGCGCACGCTCTGGTAGAGGCGCTTGGCGGCGTTCGCCATGTATGGGCCGTAGAGGAAGCCGGGATCGTGGTTGCGCAGGTAGCTGGTCACCGAGAGCACCGTTCGCTTCGCGACCCAGCCGCCGCCGCTGGAGCCCGCGGTCATGTCGCAGCGCAGGCGCATCGCGGCCGGGGCGCGGCCGGGCGTGGCATCGCGGCCGCGCAGCTTGCTCGCGCAGCGGAACTCGCGCTCGCCGGTGAAGACCCCGGGCTCGGTGGGCAGCTCCACCTGCGGGTAGCCGAAGGCGGCGTACTGCTGCCTGGCGCGCTGGTTGAAGGCGATCCCGCGCGCGCCCACGACGCCCTGGAGGCGGCGCCGGTCCGCGTTGCGGCGCACGACGGCGGCGCCGAGATCGAAGCCGAGGTTGGCCTTGCGGCGCCACTGCCGCGTCGTCGCCAGCCGGCGCGCGGGCCAGCGGCCGAACGGCGCCTCGCCCTCGTGGTAGCCGGGGACGAAGGTCCAGTTGGAGACGAACCCGGTCCCGGAGCGGCGATCGAACACGCAGTGCCCGGCGGTCCAGACGACGCTGCGGTTGCGGCTGTTGACGGCCGTCCCCGAGCAGACCCAGTCCCGGGCGGTGCCGCCGCGCCTGGTCGTGAAGAAAACCTTGCCGTGGGCGCGCACGTTCGGGGCGCTCGGATCAGCGACCTCGCGCCGCTTGAGCTTCGCCGCGGCCGGCTCGGCCCGGACCGGTTCGATGCCGGCGGTCGCGATCCCGCGCCGCAGCTCGGGGGCCCCCTCGCCGGCCGGCGGGACGAAGCTCGGCGGCTCGCCGTCATCCGGCGTGCCGTTGGCGTCGGCACCCGCCGGGGCCGGGGCCAGGGCCGGGAGCGCGGCCGCCATCCGCTCCGGGGTCCAGTAGGCGCGGATCGACGCGCCGCTGCGGTGCACCGCGCGCTCGTCCGGGCCGGCGGCGGCGGGTTGGGAGGCGCCGAGCGCGATCGCCGCGGTGAGCAGCAGCGCCACGGCCGTCCGGCGCAGCAGCGGCATCGGGCGCCGCGGTGGGCGCCGGTGACTGGTGGTCGTCAGCGGAGCGATCATCGGTCTTTCGTGTGGACGGGACGGCCCGGGGCCCTCCTCCCTGATCTGGAACACACCCGATCGCATTTAGCTGCGACCGCCGGGAGCGACGCGGGCCTCGCCCCGGCGCGGTGGGATAGCTTATGAGCCGGAGAGCAGCGCGAGCCGGGAGAGGAGCGGCGATGAGCGAGGGCGTGTCCGGGGCGATCGGCGACGACGGGGACATCGACGTCCTGCTGCGCACGGAGGGCACCTTCCCGCCGCCGCCCGAGTTCGCCGCACAGGCGAACGCCTCCGATCCCGGGATCTACGAGCGCGCCGCCGCCGACCCCGAGGCGTGGTGGGGATCCTGGGCGGAGAAGCTCGACTGGATCGAGCCCTTCGAGACGATCCTCGACTGGTCCGACCCCCCGCACGCACGCTGGTTCGACGGTGGCAAGCTGAACGTCTCCGCCAACTGCCTCGACCGCCACGTCGCCGCCGGCGCGGGCGAGCGCGTCGCCTACCACTGGGAGGGCGAGGACGGGACCCGGCGCGAGATCACCTACGCCTGGCTTCTCGAGCAGACGAGCCGCTGCGCCAACGCCCTGCGCGGCCTCGGCGTCGGCAGGGGCGACGTGGTCGGGATCTTCATGCCGATGGTCCCCGAGGCGGTCGTGGCGATGCTCGCCTGCACGCGGATCGGCGCGATCCACAACGTCGTCTTCGGCGGCTTCTCGGCCGCCGCGGTCGCCGAGCGCATGGCCTCCTCGCGGGCCCGGGCGCTGATCACCGCCGACGCCACCATGCGACGCGGCAAGCCGATCCCGATGAAGGCCGAGATCGACTCCAGGCTCGCCGAGCTGGACGCGCTCGAGCACGTGATCGTGGTCGACCGGGCCGGCAGCGACCCGCCGATGCAGGAGGGCCGCGATCACCGCTGGGAGGAGCTGCTCGCGGACGCCGGACCCGACTGCCCGCCCGAGCCGATGGACTCCGAGGACCCCCTCTACATCCTCTACACGTCCGGCTCGACCGCGAAGCCGAAGGGGATCGTGCACACGACGGCGGGCTACCTGACCGGGATCACCGCCACCCACAAGCTCGTCTTCGACCTCAAGGACGACGACGTCTACTGGTGCGCGGCCGACATCGGCTGGGTCACCGGGCACAGCTACATCGTCTACGCCCCGCTCGCCAACGGCGCCACCTCGGTCCTCTACGAGGGCGCGCCCAACTACCCGAAGGAGGACCGCTGGTGGGAGATCGTCGAGCGCTACGGCGTGACGATCCTCTACACCGCCCCGACTGCGATCCGCGCCTGCATGAAGTGGGGCGTCGAGCACCTCGAAAAGCACGATCTGAGCACGCTGCGCCTGCTCGGCTCGGTCGGCGAGCCGATCAATCCGCGCGCCTGGCTCTGGTACCACGAGCACGTGGGCGGCGGGCGCTGCCCGGTCGTCGACACCTGGTGGCAGACGGAGACCGGCGCGATCATGATCTCTCCGCTGCCCGGCCTGACGACGACCAAGCCAGGCTCGGCGACGATCCCCTTCCCGGGCATCGAGGCCGCCGTCTACGACCGCGACGGCAAGGAGCTGCACGGCGACGGCGGCAACCTCGTCCTCACCCGGCCGTGGCCGGCGATGGCGCGCACCCTCTACAACGAGCCCGAGCGCTACGTCAAGACCTACTGGGATCGCTACGGGCGCGACACCTATCTGGTCGGGGACGCGGCGCGGGTCGACGAGGACGGCTACTTCTGGATCGTCGGCCGCACCGACGACGTGATCAACGTCTCCGGCCACCGCCTCTCGACGATGGAGGTCGAGTCGGCTCTGGTCGGCCACGACCACGTCGCCGAGGCCGCCGTGATCGGCGTCCCCGACGAGACCACCGGGCAGGCGATCTTCGCCTTCGTCACCCCGGCCGGGGGGGTCGACGGCGGCGCCGAGCTGGAGGCAGAGCTGCGCGAGCACGTCGCCGCCAAGATCGGCAAGCTGGCCCGGCCCGCGAAGATGGCCTTCGCCGGCGATCTGCCGAAGACGCGCTCGGGCAAGATCATGCGCCGCCTGCTGCGCGACATCGCCGCCGGCGACGAGCTCGGCGACGTCAGCACCCTGCGCGACCCCGAGGTCGTCAAGGACCTCCAGCGCCAGCTCGCCGGCTGAGTAGTCGATTCCTCGGATTCCAGTGCCGCGGCGGATGGCGCCGGGCGGGAGATGCTGCCACCGAGCCTGCAGAAAAACGCGTGCGATAGCCGGAGAAGCGCAAGGTCAGCTCGCAAGCTGCAGCGCTCGCCACTGACCTTGCAGCAACGCGTGCGATGGCCGGATAAGTGCAAGCTCGACATCTGGCCTCGGACCCCTGTCGCCGAATTTGCAGAAACGCGTGGGATAGCCGGAGAAGTGCAAGGTCACGCCTCCGACCAGTCCCCATCGATCACGACTCGCCGGGGGCGGTGCACAGGCCCGAGAGCGCTTACTCATGCGCTCGGGCCCCGATCAAACGGTCGTGTCGTCGAGGAAGTCGGCCCTCAAGCGCCGCCACCGGGAACCGCGGCCGGCACCTATCCGCTCGATGATCCCTTGATGCTTCAGCTCGCTGAGCACCTTCTCGATCGTTGAGTCACTGACACCGGGAGCAGCGCGGCGGACATCCGCAACCCTGAACTCGCTCGACAGCGAGGTGGCGACGAAACGCTTGACAAGCATCCGCTTGCTGCTCGATCCCTCGATGACAGAGGTTCTTGACTCGAGCTCGGCGTATGCGGCATTGATGGTGCCCAGGAAGTACTCCGTCCACGGCCGAAGGTCGTGGGCGCCCCCGTGCCATCCGGCGGTCGACCGTTGAAGGGCGTCGTAGTACGTCTCCTTGCTCTCCTGAATCAGCCGCTCGAGGCTGATGTAGCGGCCGACCTCGTATCCGCCGCGATAGAGCAGCCAAAGCGAGATCAACCGGGACATGCGCCCGTTCCCATCTCGAAACGGGTGGATCACGAGGAAGTCGAGGACGTAGGCGGCGGTCAGCAACAAGTGGTGATATCTGCCCGCGTGCCAAGCCTCGTTGAACTCCCGATGCAGCTGCTCCATGGCGGCGGGAGTCTGGGCGGCCGACACCGGCACGAAGCGCACTCTCTTGGTGCCGTCCGGCGCCTGCTCCTCGACGGTGTTGTCGAGGCCCTTCCAGTAGCCGGCGCTGGAGTCGCCCGTGTACCGGGCCAAATATCCATGAAGCTGCTCGACGAATCGCGGCTCGAAATCGATGCGCTCCGCGTCCGCGTGAAGCAGATCGAGCACGTACCGATAACCGGCGATCTCCTGCTCTGAACGGTCTCGTGGCTCGGCTGTCCGGTCGATCAGCTTCTCGATCCGAGCGTGGGAAGCGTGAATGTTCTCGATCGCGTTCGAGGCTTCGGTACTTTCGACGATTGCAACCCGGCGCAAGGCTTCCAGCTGTTCTGGGCGCCGCTGCGCATAGGCCTGCTGCCGGCCGGCAGCCCGATCGGCCGCTGTCAGCATCCCGACGGTCGTAGCCGGAATCGATCCGAAGTGGTCTTCGAGGGAAACGAAGCTCGCCATGGCTCATAGGAATACCACGTGGCGCGGAGCAATCCCACATTTTCAATCTCAAAATGTGGGGTTTTTCTGGCCGATGAGGGATTCCTGCGAGGAGGATCGCCGCTTGCTCGCCTATGCCGCGTCGGCGGGGAGGCTCGCGAGGCTTTTGGAGACGAGGTCGGCGACGTCGCAGCTGACGAGCTCGATGTCGTCATGCTCGGCGGCGGCGACGTAAGCAGCGTCGTAGACGGAGATCCGGTGATGCTCGGCGATCGTGGCCGCCTCGCTCAGCAGGGCCGCTGAGCTGGGAAGCACACCGGCATCCGCGGCGATGCGATCGAGGACCGCCTGCAGCGGCGCAACGAGCCCTGGCTCACGCCAGCCGCGGATCGCGACGTTCGCCACCTCGTAGCGGGCGAGATCCAGCGAGGCGAGGGACAGATCCCGGCGCGTGAGCAGCTCACGTGCCGGCCCGTGCTGGGGATCCTCGGCGTCGAAGGCGGCGAGCACGACGCTCGCGTCGAGAAGCAGTGCGCTCACGGCCGCGGGCGCAGGGACTCGAGCAGCTCAGCCGAGCGGCCGCCGCGAGGTGCGACGTGCTCCTCGAGCAGTCCGCCTATCGCCACGGCGCGCTCGCCGCGGTGCCGCTGCAGCTCGGCCTCGGCAAACCCGCGAAGAACCGCGCTGCGGCTGCTCCCGAGCCGCCGCGCCTCCGCGTCCACCCGCGCCAGCAGCTCATCCGGCATCGAGACCATCACCTTCGCCAATCAAGTCACCTACCTCCTCGTAGTATACCCCGGGTATATCCTCGTCCGCCTTCTTCCACCCAAGAAGCCCTCTCACCGCTGCGCCGCCCCGGGGTGCGCATGAAATGGGGCGCGCCGGGGTACGCAGTCGGTGATGGACGTCAGCATCGGGCTGCCGAACGCCGTGCCGGGGACCACCGGCGGGCAGCTGACCGCGTTCGCGCGCCGCGCCGACGAGCGCGGCTTCAGGAGCCTCGGGACGATCGACCGCATCGTCTACCCGAACCTCGACCCGCTCACCGCGCTCGCGGCCGCCGCGGCGGTGACGGAGAGGATCGGCCTGATGACCTCGATCCTGATCGCGCCCCTGCACACCAACGCGACCCTGCTGGCCAAGCAGGCGCTGGCGCTGAACGCGATCTCCGGCGGCCGCCTCACGTTGGCGCTCGGGCTCGGCGGGCGCGAGGACGACTACGAGGCCTGCGGGCTGCCCACGGCGGGACGCGGCGAGCGTCTCGAGGAGATGCTCGAGCGGGTGCGCGAGGTCTGGGAGGGCGACGCGATCGGCCCGGGGCTCGCCGGGGCCCCGCGCGTGCTCCTCGGCGGTCACGCCGACGCCTCGTTCGAGCGCGCTGCGCGCTTCGGCGAGGGCTGGATCGCCGGCGGCTCGGCGCCCGATCAGTACGCCGGGATGGTCAAGCAGGCGCGCGCTGCCTGGGAGGCCGCGGGACGAGACGGAGCCCCACACACCGCGGCACTCGCCTACTTTGCCCTCGGCGAAGATGCTGAGGAGGACGCCCGCGCCTACCTCACCGACTACTACGGCTTCCTCGGCCCCGACGGCGCCGAGGCTGTCGCGGGCAGCGCCGCCAAGGATCCCGACACCGTGAGCGCCTACATCTCTGCCTTCGCCGACGCGGGCTGCGAGGAGCTGGTCTTCTTCCCCAGCTCCCCCGACCCCGTCCAGGCCGACCTCCTCGCCGACGCCGCTGGCCTGTAAGCGACCTTTTCCCGATCGTGAAAATCACCCCGGGGCGATCAGACAAGCCTTTGAATTTTTCCCGATCGGCTAAATTACGCTTGAATTTCGCTGCGGCAACGCCGTACACTCCCGATCGGGAAAATGGAAACGTCGAAGCGAGCATCGACTCCCGAGGAGATCGGAGCGCGGATACGCGCTCGCCGCCGCGAACTTAACCTCACTCAGACCGATCTGGCCGCGGCCGCGAACACTTCGCTGCGCTTCGTCAGCGAGGTCGAGCGGGGCAAGCCGACCGCGCGCCTGAGCGGCGTCCTCAGGCTCCTCGATGCGCTCGGCATCACCTTGGAGCTCGGTACGCGGTGAACGCGCTCGACGTATTCCTCCACGACGATCGGGTGGGAAGGCTGGAGCGCCACGCTCAGGCCACCCTCCAGTTCCAGTACGAAGCCGCCTGGGTCGAGGGCGGCGGCGCCCCCGTCTCGCTGAGCCTTCCGGTGCGGCGGGAGGCGTTCGCCGATTCGGAATGCCGCCCATTCTTCGCCGGGCTGCTGCCCGAGGGCAAGTTCCTGCGCACGATCGCCAGGGCGTTCGGCGTCTCGGCATCGAACCCTTTCGCGGTCCTGGGGGCGATCGGCGGTGAGTGCGCGGGCGCAATCTCGCTCGCGCCGGCCGACCATCCACCGCCACGAGATGGATCGCCGCGCTGGCTGGACGCGATCCAGCTCGCGAAGCTCGTCGACCAGCTCCCCGCAGACCCGATGATCGCCGACGACAGCGGCGAGGGGCTGCGCCTCTCGCTGGCCGGAGCCCAGGAGAAGCTCCCGGTCCTGTTCGCCGGCGAACGAATTGGGATCACCCGAGGGGACCCGCCCAGCACCCACATCATCAAGCTCCCCGACGGCTCTTACGCCGACCTGGTGGCCAACGAGGCGTTCTGCCTCGCCCTCGCACGCGAATGCGGGTTGGAAGCGGTCGAGGCAACCGCGCAAGACGCCGGACTCGGGCTCTCGGACGATCCCGGCGATCGCTCGTTCCTGCTGGTGACGCGCTATGACCGCGTCGACGGCCGGCGACTTCACCAGGAGGACCTCTGCCAGGCGCTCGGGATCTCCCCGGAGCTCAAGTACCAAGGGGACGGTGGCCCCTCGATCGGAGACTGCGCGGCGCTCCTGCGGCGCGTCTCGTCGGCACCCGCCCCGGATGTGCTCGCGTTGCTCGATGCATTCCTCTTCAACTTCCTGATCGGCAACCACGACGCGCACGCCAAGAACTACTCCCTGCTTCTCGAGGGGCCCCGCTCGCCGCGATTGGTCCCGCTCTACGACCTCGTCTCGACGGCCGTCTATCCGGGGCTTCATCGCAAGCTGGCGATGAAGCTGGGCGGCGAGAACCGTCCCGAGTACGTGCGCGGACGCCATCTCGCGCTCCTCGCCGCCGCCTTCGAGGTCAGCCCGGTCACGACCCGCGATCGCGCCGAGCAGCTCAGCGAGCGATTGGCCGACGCTCTGCCACGAGCCCGCGAAGACGGTGCGACTGCCTTCCGGGATCAAGCGAACCTCGAACGGATCCTGGCCGTCATCGAAAAGCGACGGAAGATCCTGTCCGCCGCCGCCGACGAGCTGCGGAACTAACTACAACGCCTACACCGGATTGTTGTTGCACTCGTTCGCAGGCCCGCCCGGACGGCGAGGTGGCAGCGAAAGTTGCCCTGTGGGGATGCAGATCGCTGCCAGCTCGCCGGTTTATCCCGCGGTGGGCGGCCAATCAGGCAGGGGAATACACCGACCCGCGTAGGGTCGGCGCTCCCAGTCCGGTCTTGCAGTTCGCCGTTCTGAGGCCCGGCGCGTTCCGCGGACTCGACGGATCGGACGGCGTCAGCTCCGGACGCGGTAGCGCAGCTCGGTCATTCCGTTGCTGAACGGCGTGGCGCCGATCAGCTCAAGGGCGCCTGGAAGCGGGCGGTCGAAGAGGGGCTTGCCGGCTCCGAGGATCACCGGGACGACGGTCAGATGGAGCTCGTCGAGCAGGCCCGCGTCGGCGAACTGGGAGGCCACGCCGCCGCCGCCGACGACCCAGACAGCGCGATCACCGGCGGCGGCCGCCAGCTCGTCGTGCAGCTCGGCCACCGAGCCGTCCGCGACCCGCACGTCGACCCCCTCGCCGGATGGCCGGCGCTGCTCGCGCGAGCTCAGGACCCAGAAGGGCTTGCCCGCGTAAGGCCATTCCCCGCCGCCCGCGGCGTCGAGATGGTCGAGGACCCACTCGTAGGTCACAGAGCCGGAGACGAGCGCCCCGACCCCCTCGTAGAAGCGCTCGTAGGAGCCGCCCTCGCTCAGCGGATCCGCCGCGGCCTCCTCCGGGCCCGACCGCCCCTCGTAGCCGGTCAGCCAGTCGAGGCCGTCATCGGGGTCGGCGATATAGCCGTCCAGCGAGGCCGCGACGTAGTAGATCGTCCGTGCCACGCGGCGAGCGTACTCGTAGGGCGAGGTGGCAGCGAAAGTGGCCCTACGAGGGCGCAGATCGCTGTCAGCTCGGTCGCTCAGGCGGCCAGCTCGGCCGCCAGCTCGTTGAAGGCCTCGGTGTGGCGGTCGACCTGGGCCTCGGTGGTGGCGGGGCAGATCAGGGCCATCATGTGGAACGGGGTGAAGAGGATGCCGCGGTTGAGCATCGCCAGGTGCATGAGCTCGTCGAGCGGGCCCCCGATCACCTCGGCCGCCTCGGCGCCGTTGCGCGGTGGCTCGGCCGAGAACATGTACTCGACCCGGCAGCCGAGCCGGACGACGCTCCAGTTCAGGCCATGGCGCTCAATCCCCTCGCGGACCCCGGCCTCGTAGCGCTCGGCGAGGGCGATCATGCGCTCATACGCCTCCTCGGTCAGGACCTCGCCCAGGGTCGCGCGGACGGCGGCGAGCTGCAGGGCGTTGCCGGCCAGGGTGCCGCCGACGCCGCCGACGTCGGCCGCGTCCCAGACGGTGCGCTCGATCACGCGCGCGGCGAGCTCGTCGCTGAGGCCGTAGGCGCCCGTGGGGATGCCGCCGGCGATCGGCTTGCCCATCGTCATCGCATCGGGCTCGAGGCCGTGCGCGGCCGTGTAGCCGCCGGGCCCGCAGCTCAGCGTGTGCGTCTCGTCGATGACCAGCAGAGCGCCCTGCTCGGTGCAGAGCCGCCGCAGCTCCTCGTGGTAGCCGGGGTCGGGCAGCACGATGCCGATGTTGGTCAGCGCCGGCTCGACCAGGACGCAGGCGACGTCGCCCGCCGCCAGCTCGCGCTCCAGCCCCTCGAGGTCGTTGATCTCGACCACGCGGGTCGTCTGTGCCGGGTCGACGGGCGGGCCGATGTTGCCGTAGCGGGGCACGGCCGTCAGCCCGTCGTCGCCGAGCTCGACCACCGTCTCGTCGGCGGAGCCGTGGTAGCAGTGGTTGTGGACGAGGATCTTCGGCCGCCCCGTCACCTGCCGGCAGAGGCGGATCACGAAGCGGTTCGCGTCGGTCGCGGAGACGGTGAACTGCCAGTGGCGCAGGCCGAACCGGGTGGCCATCAGCTCCCCCACCTCCGCTGCGTGCTCGGCGGGCAGCATCGTCGTGATCCCGCGCCCGAGCTGGCGGCCGATCGCGGCGGTGGTCGCCTCGGGCGAGTGCCCGCACATCGCGCCCGTGTCGCCCAAGCATAGATCAGCGTAGGAGATCCCATCGATGTCGACGACCTCGGCCCCGCGCGCCTCGCGCACGTAGACCGGGAAGCTGCCCGGCCAGCGCGTCATCCAGTTCATCGGCACGCCCGAGAGGAGGTCTTCCTCACTGCGCTGATGGAGCTCTCCGGAGCGCGGGTGGAGCCGCTCGAACTCCGCCTGCTCTCGCTCCAGAAGCTCCGCAATCCGCTCTGGACTGGGCGATTCAGCCGATTCTGACATTTGTGCCCTCATCCTCCTCTGGCTGTGCTATCGTCGAATTGTGGAACAATCTAGCACTCCCAAGCAGGCCGACCCCCCCGAGATCCCGCTGCGCACCGTCTCCGTCGTGGACGCCGCCGCCGACGCCCTGCGGCAGATGATCCTCGACGGCACCCTGGAGCCCGGCGAGCCGCTGCGCGAGGCCACCTACTCGAAGCGCCTCGGCATCGCCCGCCACACCTTCCGCGCCGCGACCCAGATCCTGATCAACGAGGGCCTGCTGCGCCGCTCCCCCAACCGGGGCGTGCAGCTGACCACCTTCGACCGCGACGGGATCGTCGACATCTTCCGCTTCCGCACGGCGCTCGAGATCGAGGCAACCCGTCAGGTCACCGCCGAGGGCCTCCCGCTGCCCGAGTGCGAGCGCGCCGTCGACCTCTTCAACGGGCTCTCCCCCGGCGCCTCCTGGCGCGAGGTGGTCGACCTCGACATGGCATTTCACCGGGCGATCATCGACGCCACCGGAAGCGAGCGGATCTCCCGCGCCTACGCGGCCGTGCAGACCGAGATCCTGATCTGCATGGCGCGCCTGCGCCCCCACTACGACCACTCCGAGCAGGTCGCAGCCGAGCACCGTGAGCTGCTCGACGCGCTGCGCTCGGGCGACCCCGACCGGGTCGAGGAGCTCTTCCGGCTGCACCTCGACGAAGCGATGGAGAAGTTGACCAAGGCGCTGCAAGCGCGAGAGGAGGTGACCGCGTGAGTGGTCTCGAGATCCATGCCCTGAGCGCCCGTGAGGTGCTCGACTGCCGTGGCCTGCCGACCGTCCAGGTGGACGTCGTGCTGGAGGGAGGGGCGCGCGGCCGCGCCGACGTGCCCTCGGGCCGCTCCACGGGCTCCAACGAGGCCTTCGAGCGCCGCGACGGCGGGGATCGCTTCGGCGGCTTCGGCGTGCGCGGCGCGGTCGATGCCGTCAACGGCGAGATCGCCGACGCCATGCGTGGCTTCGAGCTCACCTCGCAGCGCAACCTGGACGCGCGCCTGATCGAGCTCGACGGCACCCCGAACAAGTCCCGGCTCGGCGCCAACGCGGTGCTCGGCGTCTCCCTCGCCGGCGCCCGCGCGGCCGCCGCCGCCCAGGGCCGCCCCCTCTACAGCCACCTGAACGGCAACGGCCACGTCCTCCCGGTGCCGCTCGTGAACCTGATCAACGGCGGCAAGCACGCCTCCAACGATCTCGACTTCCAGGAGTTCATCGTCATCCCGGTCGGCGCCAGCTCGATCCTCGAGGCGCTGCAGATCTCGACCGAGGTCAACCTGGCCCTGGCCCAGATCCTGCTCGAGCGCTACGGCAAGAGCGCCCTCAATACCGGCGACGAGGGCGGCTACGCGCCCGCTCTCTCCGACCCGCGCGAGGCGCTCGGGCTCCTGCACGAGGCGGTCGACGCCGCCGGCCACGCGGGGCGCTTCCGCTACGGGCTCGACTGCGCCGCCACCCACTACCACTCGAATGGCACCTACGAGCTGGCCGGTGAGACGCGCGACACGGCGGCGATGATCGAGCTCTACCAGGAGCTGATCCGCGACTTCGACGTGGTCACGATCGAGGACCCCCTCGACGAGGACGACTTCGAGGGCTTCGCGGAGCTCACCCGCAGCAGCGGGATCCAGATCGTCGGCGACGACCTGTTCACGACCAACCCGGTCCGGATCGCCCACGGCGTCGAGCTCGGGGCGGCCAACTCGCTGCTCTGGAAGGTGAACCAGATCGGCACCCTGACCGAGTCCCTGGACGCCGCCGAGCTCGCCCACCGCAGCTCCTACACGGTGGTCGTCTCCGAGCGCTCGGGCGAGACCGAGGACCCGATCATCGCCGACCTCGCGGTGGCCCTGAACGCGGGCCAGATCAAGACCGGGGCGCCGGTGCGGGGCGAGCGCACGGCCAAGTACAACCGGCTGATCGAGATCTCCGAGGAGCTCGGGCACGAGGCCAAGTATCCCGGCGACGTGTTCGCGGCACCGGTGGCCGCCTGACATGGACCCGGTCCTGGCGCAGCGCGAACGCCGGGACGAGCCCGGCGCCGAGGAGGCCCTGAGGCCCGCGGCGATCCTGAATCGGGAGGCCCTGCTGGACCACGGCCTCCCGATCCCCCGGGCGATCGCCCTGCGCGTCGCGGCGGCCGGGCTCGCCGCCTGCGACCCCGGCCTCGCGGTCGAGCGCCTCGTGCGGCTCGAGGGCGACGAGCTGATCGTCGACGGTCGCCGCCACACGCTCCACCCGGACGGGCGCGTCGTCGTGCTCGGCTCGGGCAAGGCGACGCTGAAGATCGCGATCGCGCTGGAGCGGATCCTCGGCCCCCGCCTGCACGGCGGCACGGTGGTCGTGCGCCACAACGACGCGGCGACGGTGCTCGAGCGCATCGAGCTGCTCGAGGCCGCCCACCCGGTCCCCGACGAGCGCAGCGTCGCCGCCGCCCGCCGCCTGCTCGAGCAGGCCGAGGGGCTCGGCGAGCGCGATCTGGTGATCGCCTGCTTCACCGGCGGCAGCTCGGCGCTGACCAGCCTGCCCCCCGACGGCGTCACCCCCGCCGAGAAGGCCGACCTGCACCGGCTCCTGCTCGGCGCGGGCCTGCCGATCGCCGAGATGAACGCCGTCCGCAAGCACGTCTCGGCCTTCAAGGGCGGGCGCCTGGCGCTCGCGATCGCCCCCGCGCGGGTGATCAACCTCACCGTCTCCGACGCGGCGGGGGACATGCTCGACGTGATCACCGATCCCACCGTCCCCGACCAGTCGACGGTCGAGCAGGCGATCGCGGTGCTGCGCGGCAACGACCTCTGGGACGAGGTCTCCGAGAGCATCCGCGCGCATCTCTCCGGGGCGGGACCGGCGGGCGCCGGCCTGGACGGCACCGACATCCAGACGATCCTGCTGGTCACCGGGGAGGCGGCCTGCTCGGCGATGGCGGCCGAGGCCCGGGCGGCGGGCGCCGAGCCGGTCGTGATCTCGACCACCCTGGAGGAGGAGGCGCGCGCGGTGGGCACGATGCTCGCCAACCTGGCCGGGGAGAGCGCCTCCCGGGGGCGTCCCTTCGCGGGCCCGGCCGTGATGATCGGCTGCGGGGGCGAGAGCGCCGTGCGGCTCGGCCCGGAGGACGAGTTCGGGGTCGGGGGGCCGAACCAGGAGGCGGCCCTCGCGGCGGCGCACGAGCTGGCCGGCCGGGATGTCGCGGCGGTGTTCCTCGATACCGACGGCTCCGACGGAAGCACCGAGCTGGCCGGCGCGATCGGTGACGGGCTGACGCTCGAGCGCGCACGCGAGGCCGGCCTGGACCTGGCGACGGCGCTCGCCCGGCACCGCTCCGGGGAGACCGTACGCACGCTCGGCGACGGGATCCGCACCGGGCCCACGCACACGAACGTCAACGACCTGTTCGCGCTCGCGATCGGAGCGCCGCAGGGATGAGCGAGGTGATGGCGATGCCGGCGAGGAGCGAGGAGATGCCGATGGGTGAGGCGCAGCCGATGATCGAGCTCGAGCGGGTGACGAAGCGCTTCGGCCCCGCGACCGCCGTCGACGACCTGTCGATGACGATCCGGCGCGGCGAGTTCTTCTCGATGCTCGGCCCGAGCGGCTGCGGGAAGACGACGACGCTGCGCATGATCGCGGGCTTCGAGGAGCCGACGATGGGCCGGGTGATGCTCGACGGCGACGACGTGACCTTGACCTCGCCGCGGCACCGCAACGTCAACATGGTCTTTCAGGACTACGCCCTGTTCCCGCACATGACCGTGGCCGAGAACGTCGGCTTCGGGCTGAAGCTGAAGCGGGTGGCCCGCGCCGAGATGAGCGCGCGCATCGAGGAGATGCTGCGGATCGTGCGCCTGGAGGGGCTCGGCGAGCGCCGGCCCGCGGAGCTCTCGGGCGGGCAGCGGCAGCGCGTCGCCCTCGCCCGGGCGCTCGTCAACCGGCCCGCGGCGCTGCTGCTCGACGAGCCGCTCGGCGCCCTCGACCTGAAGCTGCGCCGCGAGATGCAGCTGGAGCTGAAGCGGATCCAGAAGAGCACCGAGACCACGTTCGTCTACGTCACCCACGACCAGGAGGAGGCCCTGACGATGTCGGACCGGATCGCCGTGATGGCGGATGGCCGCGTCGAGCAGCTGGCCGACCCCAAGACCCTCTACGAGCAGCCGCGGACGAGCTTCGTCGCCGACTTCATCGGCACCTCGAACGCGCTGCGGCTGTGCGTCGACCGACGCGAGGGCGAGCTGGCGATCATGGAGCCGGGCCCCGGCGTGCGGATCGTCGCCCTGTCCGCGGACTGCCGCATCGGCGAGCCGCTGCAGATCAGCGTCCGGCCGGAGAAGATCCGGATCGAGACGGGGGCGGGGACCGCGCCCGGCGACGCATCCCACTCGTCGGCCAGCGGCGTCGCCATCGAGCGGGTCTATCTGGGCTCCGTCTCGCAGACCGTGGTCGAGCTGGCGGGGGGCGAGCGGCTCGCCGTGCACGAGCTCAACGACGACCGCGCCACCGCGATCGCCCCCGGCGATCGGGTGACGCTGAGCTGGCCCGCCCGCCACAGCCTGCTGATCGCCGCCGAAGAGGGAGCGCCGCCGGACCCGGCGGCTGACAACGAGGAGGAGTCCTGATGCGCCCACGTTCGATAATCACGGTGCTGGCGGGCCTCGGCTGCGCGCTGCTGCTGGCCGCCTGCGGCTCGTCCGGCGAGGCGACCGCCGGGGCCGAGAACGCCGCTCCGCCACCCGCGGATCCGAAGGCGCCGGTCAGCGGCACGCTGAGCCTCTTCGCCTACCAGGACACGATCACGGACGCCCTGCTCGATCCGTTCCGGAAGGCGAATCCGGACCTGGAGCTGGAGACGGCCGCCTTCGGATCCAACGAGGAGGCGGCGGCGAAGCTGGCGGGCGGCTTTCACGCCGACGTCGTCGAGGTCTGCCTCGACGAGATGAGCGCGCTGACCGATCGCAACCTCCTGCAGCCGCTCGACCCGGCCGGGATCACGGACTGGGACGAGCTCGTCTTCCGCGACTCCCCCGGCGTCCGCGACGGCCACGACGTGCTCGTCACCCCGCTCTCCGCCGGGCCGCAGGGGCTGATCTACGACGCCGGCGAGGTCGAGCCGGGCGCGATCGGCTCCTGGGACGACCTCTTCGACCCCGCCTACGCGGACCGCGTGGCGCTGGAGGGCGACTACGCCCTGCCGGCGATCGCCGAGACCGCCCTGGCGCTCGGCTTCGACGACCCGATGAACCTCACGGCTGACCAGCTCGACCAGGTCAAGGAGAAGCTGATCTCCAGCCGCGATCAGTTCCGCTCGCTCTGGCGCTCCGACGCCGACGTGGTCAACCTGTTCAAGTCGGGCGAGGTCGTCCTGGCCGACGGCGGCCCGGGCCTCACCGAGCGGATCAGGCGCACCGGCGTCGACGCGCAGTGGGTAGCGCCCGCCGAGCGCCCGCTGTCGTGGGTCTGCGGGCTGGCGGTGACGCGCGACGCGGAGAACCTGGACGCCGCCTACAAGCTGATCAACTGGCAGGCCTCTCCCGAGGCGCAGGCGATCCGCGCCGAGGCCGGCTACGTCGTGACCAACCCCAAGGCGATCCCGCTGGTCCCGGAAGCGGACCGCAAGACCGCCGACCCGAAGTCGATCGAGAACGCGATCGCGGAGACCGAGCCCCCGGACTACAGGGACTGGGAGCGGGCCTTCCGCGAGTTTCAAGCCCAGTGAAGCGCCGGGAGCCGGAGGTGACCGTCGCGATGGGCATGACCACACAGAGGACCAAGAGGACAAAGAGGACACCCCAATGAGGAGGAGAGTGGACCATGAGACTAGGGAACGAGGCGCGCGAAAGCGGGCCGACGGGGAGGCTCGCCGGCTCCGCTGAGCTCCGGCCCGGGCCGAGGAGCACCGGGAAGATGAAAGGTGCGCACACGGCGCGCCGGGCGGCGCTCATCGCCCTGAGCGTGCTGGCGGCCGCGGCGTTGCTCGTCGCCGGCTGCGGCGGCGACGGCGGCGAGGCCACGGCCGAGGCGGGCAATCTGGCGCCGCCGCCCCAGGATCCGGACGCGCCGGCTACCGGGACGCTGAGCTTCTTCGCCTACGGGGACACCGTGGTCGACGAGATGCTCGATCCGTTCCGGGAGGCGAACCCCGACCTGGACCTCGAGGTCGCGACCTTCAACTCCAACAAGGCCGCGGCGGCGAAGCTCGCGGGCGGGTTCGACGCCGACGTGGTGGAGGTCTGCACCGACGAGATGCAGCCGCTGCTGGCCCGCAACCTGCTCCAGCCGCTGGATCCGAAGGGGGTCACCGACTTCGACAAGCTCGCCTTCTCGGACTCCGACCAGGTGCGCGACGCGGACGGCAACATCCTGTTCGTGCCCGCCTCGGCCGGCCCCCAGGGGCTGATCGTCAACACCGACGAGGTCGATCCGAGCGAGGTCGGCTCCTGGGCGGACCTCTACGACGAGGCCTTCGCGGGCCGCGTCGCGCTGGAGGCGACGCCGCTGACCGCGCTCGCCCAGGCGGCCCTGGCGAACGGGATCGACGACCCGTTCAACATGACCGACGAGGAGATCACGCAGGCCAAGGACTACATCCTCGACCACCGCGACCAGATCCGGGCGTTCGCCGACTCCGACGCCTCGATGGTCAACCTGTTCAAGTCGGGCGAGGTCGTGATCGCCGACGGCGGCCGCGGCACGGCGCAGGCGATGATCGACGACGGCGTCCCCGTGGAGTGGATCGCGCCCGAGGAAGGGGCCCTCTCCTGGGTCTGCGGGCTCGCGATCACCTCGAAGGCGGACAACATCGACGCGGCCTACAGGCTGCTCAACTACTACGCCTCGCCCGAGGCGCAGGCGATCTCCGGCGACATGGGCTTCGTGGCCATGAACCCGGACGCCCTGCCGAAGGTGAGCAAGAAGTTCCAGAAGACGGCCGACCCGCGGAACCTCGAGAACGCGATTCCGCAGACCGAGCCTGACAACGCCTCCGCCTACGACCGGGCATGGCAGGAAATCCAGGCACAGTAGTCGCGCCCGCGCGGCCGGCGGCACCGGTCGAGCGTCCCCTCGGACACCGCGTCCGCCAGCGGCTCCCCGGCCTCGCCGGGGGGCTGCTGGTGGCCTTCGTGATGGTCGTCCTGTTCGGCCCCGTGCTGATGCTGGCGCTGTTCTCGTTCAACGACTCGTCGATCATCTCGCTGCCCTGGGAGGGGTTCACGACCAAGTGGTATGACGAGGCGTGGGCGAACGGCCAGGCCCGCGACGCGGTCGTCAACTCGCTCGTCGTGGCGGCGATCGTGATGGTGCTCTCGGTCGTGCTCGGCACGCTCTGCGCCTGGGGGCTGACCCGGCTGCGCTTCCGGGGACGGGCCTTCGTCGCCGGCCTGAACGGCGCGGTGCTCGTCGTCCCCTGGCTGATCATCGGCGTCGCCGGGCTGATCTTCTTCAGCCAGCTCGAGGTCGCCCTGTCGCTGGAGACGATCGGCTTGATGCACCTGGTCGTCACCTTCCCGCTCGTCGTCGCGATCGTCTCCGCCGGGCTGGTCCGCTTCCAGCGCTCGCTCGAGGAGGCCGCGATCGACCTCGGCGCAACGCAGCGGCAGATGCTGCGCTACGTGGTCCTCCCCCAGATCGGGCCCTCGATCGCCGCCTCGGCGATCTTCTCCTTCGCCTGGTCGTTCAACAACTTCGAGATCTCGTTCTTCACCGGCGGCTTCGAGCAGACGTTCCCGGTCTGGGTCTTCTCGATCCTGCGCCAGTCCGAGAACCTGCCGATCGTCAACGCGGTCTCGACCGTGATCGCCGCGGCCCAGATCGTCGCCGTCTTCGGGGCCTGGCTGCTGATCAAGCGGCTGACCCGCAACGAGGGCGAGGACCGGGTCGCCGGGCTGCTCACCGGAGGCGCGCGCTGATGGAGGCGGCCACGAGCACCACGGCGATGCCCCCGGCCGGCGCGGGGGCGGGCGCCCCCGCCCCGGCTCACCACCGGCGCTCGCGCGGCCGGCGGCTGCTTCAGCCGCTCGCCTTCATGGGAACGCCGACGGCGCTGCTCGTCGTCTTCTTCCTCGCCCCGATGCTGGTCATGCTCGGGGTCGCCCTGGACCGCGGCCTGCTCGACGGCGGCGTCGGCTTCAACTTCACGCTGATCAACTTCATCGACGTCGTCACCGACCCGCTGTATCTGGACGTCGCCGTGACCACCTTCGAGATCGCGACGATGGCGATGCTCGCCCAGCTCATCGTCGCGGTGCCGCTCGCCTACGTGATCGCCTTCAAGGCGGGCCGCTGGCAGCTGCCGATCCTGCTCTTCCTGGTCCTCGCCGACGAGCTCAACCCGATGGTCCGGATCTACGCCTGGCGGATGCTGCTCGGCCGCGAGGGGCTGATCAACGACGCGCTCATGAGCATCGGGATCATCGACCAGCCGATCGACGCCCTGCTGTTCAGCCAGTTCGCGGTCACGGTCGTCCTGGCGACCGGCTACATCACCTACACCGTGATCCCGATCTACGGCGCGATGAAGGCGATCGACGCCAACGTCTTCGAGGCCGCGCGCGACCTCGGCGCGGGCTGGTGGACGACGACCCGGCGCGTGCTGCTGCCGCTGATCGCGCCCGGCATCTTCGTCGCCCTGCTGCTCGTCTACATCCCCCTGTTCACCGACTTCGCCAGCCCGGCGCTGGTCGGCGGCACGAGCGGCTACATGCTCGGCAACGTGGTCCAGGACCTGGTCCTGGAGTCGGGCGATCTGAACCGGGGCGCGGCGATGAGCATCGTGATGCTCGGGCTCTCGGCGCTGTTCGCGGTCGTCGCCTACAAGATGGCTCGATTCAACCGGCTGGAGAGCTGAGCGTGGGAACGGTGGGCTCCGCCGGCCGCGCGCCGGGCGCCGGCGAGGAAACCCGCACCGGCCGGACTCCCGGAACCGGCGGCATGCCCGGGGTCTCCCGGACGCGAGGGACGCGAGGCTGGGACGCGGTGATCGTCGGCGGCGGGCACAACGGCCTCGTCGCCGGCTTCTACCTGGCGCGCGCCGGGCTGCGCACCCTGATCCTGGAGCGGCGCGAGCTCGTCGGCGGCTGCTGCGTGACCGAGGAGCTCGCCCCCGGCTTCCGGGCCTCGACCGGCGCCTACGTGATCAGCATGCTGCGCGAGCCGGTCTGGCGCGACATGCGCCTCGCCG
>CAZARJ010000001.1:42342-44720 GCA_964487515.1 uncultured Conexibacteraceae bacterium
GCCTACGTGATCAGCATGCTGCGCGAGCCGGTCTGGCGCGACATGCGCCTCGCCGAGCGCGGGATCGAGATCGACCCGGCGGGGCCCTCGCTGTACGGGTTCCCGGGCGGCGAGCGGCTGCTGCTCGGCGAGGATCTCGACGCCTCGGCGGCCGAGGTCGCCCGCTTCTCGCGCGCCGACGCGCGCGCGCTGCCCGAGTTCGAGGCGGCGCTGGGACGGCTCGCCGAGCTCGTCGGGCCGCTCATGGACACCACCCCGCCCGACCCCGCGCACGTGCGCCCCGGCGAGCTGCCCGGGCTGCTGCGCCTGGCCGACCGGGCCCGCCGCCATCGGGCCTCGATCGACGATGCGCTCTTCCTCTTCGCCACCTCCTGCTCGCAGTACCTGGGCGAGCGCTTCGGCTCCGAGGTGGTCAAGGCGGCGCTCGGCTGGCACGCGATCAACGACTCCGTCGCCGGCCCCTCCACCCCGGGGACCGCCTACGTGCTGCTGCACGACCACGCCGCCGAGCAGGCGGGCGGCGGGCTGCGGAGCTGGGGGTTCGTGCGGGGCGGGATCGGGCGCGTGACCGGGGCGATGGCGGACGCCGCGCGCGAGGCGGGCGCGGAGATCCGGACCGAGGCGGAGGTCGAGCGGGTCACGGTCGAAGAAGGGCGGGCGACGGGGGTCGAGCTGACCGACGGCACCGTGATCGAGGCCGAGCGGGTGCTCTCCAACGCCGACCCGCTGCGCACCTTCCTCGGCCTCGTCGGCTCCGAGCTGCTGCCGGAGGAGTTCACCGCCGCGCTGCGCAACTACCGCTGCAACGGGACCAGCGTCAAGGTCAACCTCGCCGTCGACCGGCTGCCGGAGGTGCGCGGCATGCCGGGCGGCCGGCAGCCCTACCAGGGCGGGATCATGGAGTTCGGCGGCTTCATCCCCGACATGGACCGGGCCCAGTTCGAGGCCCGGCAGGGCAAGCTCGGCAGCGACCCCCACGTCGAGGTCTGCATCCCGACCTTCCACGATCCGTCGCTGGCGCCGGAGGGCAAGCACGTGCTCACGATCGACATCAACTCGCAGCCCTACGAGCTCGACCCCGCGACCGGGACCTGGGACGAGCTGCGCGACGAGGTCGCCGACCGGGCGCTCGCCACGCTGGAGGAATACATGCCGGGCCTCGGGGCCTCGATCGAGCATCGCCAGGTGCTGAGCCCGCTGGACCTGGAGCGGCGGCTGGGGATCAGCGGCGGGCACGCTCTGCACGGCGACATGGCCTTCGACCAGCTCTTCTCCCTGCGGCCGGTCCGCGGCCACGCCGATTACCGGACGCCAGTCGCGGGCCTCTACCTCTGCGGCGCCGGAACCCACCCGGGCGGCGGCGTGAGCGGCGCCAACGGGCGCAACTGCGCCCGCGAGGTGGTCCGCGACGCCCGCTCCCCCATGACCCGCCTCCGGCGCCGCTTCCGATGACGGCGGCAGGGGGACGCAGGATCGTCGTCGCCTCGCCCGCGCGCGTCGAGCTGGCCGACGACCCGCTCGATCCCGGCAGCATCATCGCCGGCGATCCGCGCACCCGCGACGGGGAGATCGCCTCGGCGGCGCTGCCCGGCGGGGCGACGCTGAGCACCGGGGTCTGGAGCTGCACCCCGGGCACGGTCACCGACGTCGAGGCCGACGAGACCTTCGTCGTGCTCAGCGGGCGGGCGACGATCGAGCACGAGGGCCACGCCCACGAGGTCGGCCCCGGCGACGTCTGCGTCCTGCCGGCCGGCGCCGAGACCCGCTGGACGGTGCACGAGACCCTGACCAAGGTCTACGTGATCGCCACCGCCGAGTGACGCCGGTCCCGCCGCGGCCGCCGGTGCAGGCAATGGCCCCGGGAGACCGCCGAGCGAGAAAAGCCTGAGCGACCCGAACGGCACCTGGGCGGGAAGCGTGCTCGCCTACCGAAGGGACCGATTGAAGGATCTGGCGCCGGTGGGCGACATTCTCCCCCGCCGAGGGGCAGATTGTCGCCCACCTTCGGCAGAGCTGAGGGGCAGCGATCTGTGCCCGCCCAGGGCCATCGCACGAGTTTCGGCAAAGTCAGCCGCGAGGGACCGCGGGAGCGGCCGCCGAGCTTGCACTTTTCCGGCCATCGCACGGGTTTCGGCAAGGTCGGCGGCGACGAGGGGGCGTAGGGCAACGAGGGGACAGGCTGGACGGCCATCCCCTCCTCCCCTCACTGCCAAGGCAACCGTTCGCCTGCTGAGCCGGCCCTCGACGGAGCGAGCGACCTCCCGCCCGGCAACCTCTTCCAGCCCCTCCGCCCCGGGGGGCTCAGGAAAGGCCCTGGCGGGCCTCGCTGACCAGCGTGACCGCCTCGGGGAAGATGAGCCGCATCGCGTCCCGGATCT
>CAZARJ010000002.1:0-14489 GCA_964487515.1 uncultured Conexibacteraceae bacterium
CCACGGCCATGACCCGGGCGCCACTCGCCAGCAGCTCGGCGATCCGCGCCCGCAGCGAGCCGTCGCGGGCGTCGATCACGGACCGCTCCGCGCCCGCGGCCACCGCCTCGGGGTCGCTCTCGGGGTCGCGGTGCAGCTCGACGTCGAAGCGCTCCCACCAGCCGTCCGCCGCCGTCGCGCAGCGGTGCCCGCCCGGCGCGTCCCCCCCGGCCGCCTCCGCCCCGTCCCGCGCGTAGGCCGCCTTGAGCACCGCGCGCGGGGCGACGGAGCCGTTCCAGCGGTTCACCTCCAGGCGCACGGAGAGATCGTGCGGCGCGCGTTGCGCGGCGGTCAGGGTCCCGTTCGCGTTGAAGGCGACGGCGCCCGCGGAGACGCCCCCGGTGCGGAGCTGGAAGCGGGCGTGGCGCCCGCCCTCGCCCATCTCGCGCACGTCGACGACCCGGGCCCCGGGCACGAGCAGGCTGACCGGCGGATTGCCACGGCCGAACGGGGCCAGCGCGCGCAGCTGCTCGGCGACGCGCAGATCGAGCGCCTCGGCGCCGACGACGGCGTCGATCCGCTCCGGCTCGGCGAAGCCGTCCCCGGGGCGCTCGCGCGCGGCGTGGGCGGCGAAGGCGGCGCGGAAGGCGTCCACGCGCTCGGCGGCGAGCTCGAGCCCGGCGGCGGCGCGATGGCCGCCGTAGTGGTCGAGGTGCCCGGCGCAGGCGTCGAGCGCGGCGAGCAGGTCGAAGCCGGCGACGCCGCGGCCCGAGCCGCGGGCCCGGCCCTCCCCGTCGATCGAGAGCACGATCGCGGGCCGCTCGTGGCGCTCGGTGAGGCGCGAAGCGACGATCCCGACGACGCCCGGGTGCCAGCCCTCGCCGGCGACGACGATCGCGGCCGCGTCGCGCGCCGCCGCGGCCAGCTCGCGCAGCGCCGCCTCGGCCGCGGCGGCGACCTCGCGCTCGATCGCCCGCCGCTCGTGGTTGGCGGCATCGAGCTCCGCCGCGATCTCGCCCGCGCGCGCGGAGTCCTCGGCGAGCAGCAGCTCGACCCCGGCGTCGGCGCGGTAGAGGCGCCCGGCGGCGTTCAGACGCGGCGCGAGCCGGAACCCGATGTCGCCCTCGTCGACGTGCTCGGGATCGACGCGGGCGGCCGCCATGAGCGCCCGCAGCCCGGGACGTGGCCGGCGCCGGATCGCCGCCAGCCCGCGCCGCACCAGGGTGCGGTTCTCGCCCAGCAGCGGGACCATGTCGGCGACGGTGGCGAGGGCGACCAGATCCAGGTCACGCTCCCGGCCGGGGTCGCCCTCCCCCGGCCCCCCGCCGCGCGCCCGCTCGAGCGCGGAGGCCAGCTTGTAGGCGACCCCGGCCCCGCAGAGGTCGGGGCACGGGTAGCCGCTCACCGCGGGATGCACGATCGGGCAGTCGGGCAGCGTCGCGCCGGGCTCGTGGTGGTCGCTGACCACGACCCCGATGCCCGCGGCGCGGATCCGCTCGATCTCCTGCGGCGAGGCGATGCCGCAGTCGGCGGTGATCAACAGCCCCGTGCCGCGCTCCAGCAGCCGCTCCAGGGTCCGCTCCCCGAGCCCGTAGCCGTCCGCCAGGCGATCGGGGATCAGCCAGTCGCAGGTCGCCCCGGCGCGCCGCAGCGCCCCGATCAGGATCGCCGTCGCGCAGATCCCGTCGACGTCGTAGTCGCCGTGGACCGTGATCCGCCGTCCGTCCCCGATCGCCGCCGCGATCGCGCCGGTCGCCGCGTCGATGCCCGCGAAGCGCTGCGGGTCGTGCTCCTCGCCGGCCGCCAGGAACGAGCGCGCCGCCTCGACGCTGTCGTGGCCGCGGCGCACGAGCGCGATCGCGACCGGCTCCGCGAGCTCCAGCGCGGCGGCGATCTCGCGCGCCGCCCGGTAGTCGAAGGGCGGCGTCAGATATCCGGATGTCGCGCTCGCGCTCACACCTTCAGGCTGGCAGCGATCGAGGACGGAACGGGGCCGCGACCGCGCTCCTTGCGGGATCTTCGGCGCGATCGCGACGGGGAGACCCGCACGGCCGGCGCGCGCTCGGCCGCCTGCTCAGGCCTCGGCCAGCTCGCGCTCGTGATCGAGGTGCCCGAGGTACCAATCGATCCCGAGCGCGATCACGCAGCCCGGGATCGCGGCGAAGAAGGTGAGCAGGTCGGTCTCGCCGATCCCGCGCCCGAGCGCGAGCTGGACGATCGCGCCGCTGATCATCGAGCCGACCACGGCGGCGACGAAGGTGCCGATGATCCCGCCCCGGAACTTGTCGGGGATGAAGATCGAGAAGTGCCAGATGGCGATCCCGAGGGTCGACCAGACGAGCAGCGCCATCAGCGGTTCCTCCCGTGCTTGCGGCCCTTGCGCTGCTGGCGGCGCCGGCGCGCGGCCAGGCGGCGCTCGCGCTCGCTGAGCGTCTCCTCGCCGGGGCCGGGGGGCGGCTCGTCGCCGTTGCCACTCAGATCCGCGCGCGCCTCGACCGCCGCCGGGACCTCCTCCGGCTCGGCCGGACGGCCGTTGCCGGGACCACGACCGTCATCCTCGGCGTCCTCCCGGCCCTCGCTCCCCTCCCCATCGGAGTCGGAGCCCACGCGCGCGACCTCGTTGTCCTCGGGGAAGACCGGGATGTAGCCCATCGCCTCGCGGATCTGCGCGGCGCGCGCCCGGTAGGCGGGCTCGCGCTCCTTCCACGCGATCAGGATCGGCGAGGCGATGAAGATCGACGAGTAGGTGCCCGAGAGCACGCCGACCATCATCGCGAAGGCGAAGTCGCGCAGCGTCTCGCCGCCGAAGACCAGGATCACGCCGATCAGGAAGACGGTCGACAGGCCGGTGATCAGAGAGCGCGTCAGCACCTCGCTCAGCGAGCGGTTGGCGATCTGGGCGAACGTCGCCCGCGGCAGTCGCGGCACGTTCTCGCGCACGCGGTCGAACACGATGATCGTGTCGTAGAGCGAGTATCCGAGAATCGTCAGGAAAGCGGCGACGGTGGCGCTCGAGACCTCCCTTCCCACCAGCGAGTAGACGCCCGCGGTGATCAGGATGTCGTGGATCACGGCCAGCATGACCGGGATCGCGTACTTGGCCTCGAAGCGGAAGGCCACGTAGCCGGCGATCAGAAGCAGCGAGAAGATGACCGCATACAGCGCGCTCTTGGCGACCTGCTCGCCGAAGGTCGGGCCGACGGACTGGCTCTCGAAGCCCGCGTCGCGGCCGCCCTCGAAGCCGAACTCGCTCTCGAACTGGCGCTGGATCAGCCCCGTCTCGTCGGGCGCGATCCGGCCCTGGATCTGGAAGACGTGGGCGCCGAAGTCGGGGTTCGAGACCTCCTGGATCTTGATCGCGTCGGTGTCGCCGATCCCGGCCTCGCTGAGGGAGCTGCGGACCTCGTCGACGGAGGCGTCCTCGGCCAGCGCGACCTCGAGCTTGGTCCCCGACTCGAAGTCGATGCCCAGGTTGAGCTGCTTGGTCGCGAACGACAGCGAGGCGGCGACGAGGATGATCCCGGAGATCGTGAAGAACCAGCGGCTGGCGCCGGCGAAGTTGAGGCGCCAGCTGACGAGCTGCTCGCCGGCGCCGAGGAACTTCGGCGAGCGCAGGATGCTGCTGCGGCCGAGCAGCCCGAGCACGGCGCGGGTGAAGACGACCGCGGTCAGCAGGGAGACGATCGTGCCGATGCCGAGGGTGAACGCGAAGCCCTTGACGCCGGCGGTCGCGAGCCCGAAGAGGATGAACGCGGTCAGCAGGGTGATCACGTTCGCGTCGATGATCGTCCCGATCCCGCGCCGGTAGCCGGTCGTAATCGCGGAGATCATCGAGTGGCCCTTGCGGGCCTCCTCCTTTATTCGCTCGAATATGACGACGTTGGAGTCCGACGCCACGCCGATGGTCAGGATCAGCCCCGCGATCCCCGGCAGGGTCAGGGTGATCGGGATCAGCTTCATCAGGGCGACGAAGAAGACCGCGTAGACCGCCAGGCCGAGGATCGCGATCGCACCCAGGAAGCGGTAGTAGAAGAGGAAGAAGAGGGCGACGAGGATGATCCCGACCAGGCCCGCCTGCAGGCCCTCGTCGAGCGCCTGCTGGCCCAGCGTCGCGGTGACGGTGCTCTGGCTGACCAGCTTCAGGTCGACCGGCAGGGCGCCGAGCTTCAGGAAGGTGGCGAGATCCTGCGCCTCCTGGATCGTGAAGCTGCCCGAGATCTGCGCCCCGGTGCGCCCGTCGATGCCGTCCGGGTTCTCGTTGTAGTCGATGATCGGCCGCGAGACGATCGAGCCGTCGAGGACGATCGCGAACGCGTAGGGCTGGCCCAGCGACTCGAACCCGCGCTGGGCGATGTCCTGGGTGATGCGCTTGAACGCGACCCGGCCCCGGTCGGTGAACTCGAAGGTGACGTTGGGCTGGTTGTTCTGGTCGAAGTTCTGCTCCGGGTTCTTGATGTCGTTGCCGCTCAGGGCCGGCCGGTCGCGGAGCACGAAGTAGCGCGTCGGGGCCTCCGGGTCGTCGGGGTTCTTCTGGTCCTCGACCACGATCGTCCCCTGCGGCACCGTGAGGATCTCGCGGTGCTTGGGATCGAGCTCGCGCGCCTCGTCGGTCGAGAACAGGTTGCGCTTCGCCTCTGCGATCGCCGCCTTCCCCTGCCCCGGAGCCGTCTCCGGGCCGGCGACCGGCTGGTGGTCGCGCTCGTCGAAGAGGTAGAGCTGCGGCCCCGCGGTGGTGCAGATCTTGCCGCAGCGCGAGTCCTGCTCGGAGGCCAGCTTGACGGCCCGGTAGAGGTTCGAGGTCGACTGCTGGACCAGGTTCTCGGGGGTCACCTCGTCGACGCCGGACTGCAGCGGGATGACGTTCGGCTCGAGGTCGTAGAAGTAGAGCTTCGCCGTCTCGCCGACCTGCTGGATCGCCCGCTGGGTGTCCTGCACGTTCGGCAGGCTGATCTGGATCTGGTCCTTGCCCAGGGGGGCGATCTCGGGCTCGGCGACGCCGAGCGCGTCGACCCGGTCGCGGATGATCTCGATCGCGCGATCGATGTCGGTGCTGTCGACGGTCGGGTTGTCGGCGCTCGGCTGGCCCTCGTAGATCAGCTGCGTTCCGCCGCTCAGGTCGAGACCGAGCTTCGTCTCCTTGGTCGCGATCACGTAGATCGACCCGGCCAGCATGGCCACGATCAGCGCGACGACTGCGATGTTGCTGCGGCGGCTCCCCATCGGCGGGCCCCTCCTACTCGGGGGTGAGGACGAGCAGCATGCCGCCGTCGTCGTCGTAGGCCGGGAAGACGTCGGCGACGGCCTTCGCCGGCAGATCCCCCTCGGCGTGAACAGCGACCCGCTTGCCGAGCGAGCGCACCCCCCACTCCAGCGTCGTCTCGATCGGGTCGGTGACCCCGTCGCGGTCGGTGTCGGCCTGCTCGCCGCCGTCGCCGCGGTCGATCCACCGCAGGCCGAGCACGTCCTTGACCGGGCGCCCGATCACGTCCTCGTCGGTCAGGCCGGTGAGCTCGAAGCCGCCCCGGCCGACGTCGAGCACACGGCCCTTGTCGTCGCAGGTGAAGAATGCCGCGTCGGGCGCCGGGTAGTAGTCGTCGAGCAGCTCGAACAGAAAGCCGAAGCCGCACTTCGGGCAGCCCTTCGGACGGCTGGACAGACCGGAGGTCCGCTCGCCGCTGCGTACGCGGTTGCCGCAATTCGGACAGATGAAGAAGGGCACGGGGCGGAAGGCTAGTGAATCGGAGTCGTGTGCCCCCACCGTAGGTCCAGAGGCCGCCGGGGAGGCGCTCGCGGGCGGGCTCAGAAGAGGCCCGCCATGCGATCCGGGACGGGGGCGCCCAGGTGCCCGTAGCCGCGCTCGGTGAGCACGCGGCCACGCGGGGTCCGCTTGAGCAGGCCCTGCTGGAGCAGGTACGGCTCGTAGACGTCCTCGATCGTGTCCGGCTCCTCGTCGACCGCCGCGGCGAGGGTCGAGAGGCCGACCGGCCCGCCCGAGAACTTGCCCGCGATCGCGTCCAGGATCGCGCGGTCGTGGCGGTCGAGGCCGCCCTCGTCGACCTCCAGCATGGCCAGGGCGCGGTCGGCGATCTCGCCCGTGATCACACCCTCGCCGTGCACCTGCGCGAAGTCCCGGACCCGCTTCAGCAGCCGGTTGGCGACGCGCGGGGTGCCGCGCGAGCGGGAGGCGATCGCGCTCGTCCCGGGGGGCTCGATCTCGACCTGGATGATCTCCGCCGAGCGCTCGACGATCAGCGCCAGCTCGGCCGGCTCGTAGTGCTCGAGGCGGTGGCTGACGCCGAAGCGGTCGCGCAGCGGAGTGCTCAGCAGCCCGGCCCGCGTGGTCGCGCCGACGAGCGTGAAGTCGGGCAAGTCGAGGGTCACGGTGCGGGCGCCCGGGCCCTGGCCGAGGACGACCGGGAGCTGACGGTCCTCCATCGCCGGATAGAGCGTCTCCTCGATCGCGCGGTTGAGGCGGTGGATCTCGTCGATGAAGAAGACGCTGCCGGGCTCCAGCGTGGTCAGAAAGCTCGCCACGTCGGCCTTGCGCTCCAGCGCCGGCCCGGCGGTGCGGACCAGCGGCACGCCCAGCTCGGCCGCGATGATGTTGGCGAGCGAGGTCTTGCCGAGGCCCGGCGGGCCCGCCAGCAGCACGTGGTCGAGCGGCTCCCCGCGCCGGCGCGCCGCCTCGATGAAGACGCCGAGCTGCTCGGTCACCTGGCGCTGGTTGACGAAGTCCTCGAGCCGCTGGGGGCGCAGCGTGCGGTCCAGGTCCTCCTCCCCGCGCTCGGCCCGCGCATCGGCGATCCGCGGCTCGCGATCGGCCTCCGCCGCGGCCGCGTTCAGTGGGATCCGCTCAATCGCCATCGTGCCTCACCGCCCCAGCTTCGCTCACGCCGCGGCGGGATCGGCGCGCCCCGCCCGCAGCGCGCTCTCGACCAGCTCCTCTGCGCTCTCCCCGCGCGCGAGCCCGAGCAGCCGCTCGGCCTCCAGCGCCGTGTAGCCGAGCGCCAGCAGGCCCTCGCGCGCCTCGGCGCGCGGGCCCGCCTCGACGGCCACCGCGGCGGCGTCCTCCTCGAGCCGCCCGGCGATCTTCTCGCGCAGCTCGACGATGATCCGCTCGGCCGTGCGCTTGCCGATCCCCGGCACGGCCTGAAAGCGCTTCGCGTCGCCGGCGGCGAGCGCCCGCAGAAGCTCGGCGACCGGGCCGCCGGAGAGGGTCGCCAGCGCCACCTTCGGGCCCACGCCGGAGACCGTGATCAGCGCCAGGAACAGATCGCGCTCGTCCTCGCTCGCGAACCCGTAGAGGGTCATCGCGTCGTCGCGGGCGATCAGGTGCGCGTGCAGGCTGACGGGCTCGCCGACGGCGGGGATGGAGCGCAGGGTCTCGGTGGAGACGGCGAGCCGGTAGCCGATCCCGGCGGCCTCCACGACGACGTGGTCCTCGCGGCGCGCGACCACCTCGCCGCCGACCGACGCGATCACGACGGCATCGCCGCCCGGGCGCCGGCGGCGTCGGCCTCGCTGGGGGCCGCGCCCCCGGGGACGGGCTCGCGGGCCGCCGTCCCGCGGACGTGGGAGGCGTGGCAGACGGCGACGGCGAGCGCGTCGGCGGCGTGGTCGGATGGGGGCTCGGCGGGCAGCCCGAGCAGCACGCCGACCATGTGCTTGACCTGGTCCTTGGCCGCCGAGCCGGTCCCGCAGACCGCGAGCTTGACCGCCTGCGGGGTGTAGTCGAAGCAGCTCAGCCCGCGCTGGGCGGCGGCCAGCATGACGACCCCGCGGGCCTGCCCGACGGCGATCGCCGAGCGCACGTTCTTGCCGAAGTAGAGGCTCTCGAGCGCGACCGACTCGGGCTCGTGCCAGGCGAGCAGCTCGGCGAGCGAGTCGTGGATCGTGCGCAGCCGCCGCTCGGCGGGGAGGCCGGCGGGCACCTCGATCGTGCCGCCGTCGACGGCGGTCATCCGGCTCCCGCTTGTCCGCACGACGCCGAAGCCGGTGTTGGCGACGCCGGGATCGATGCCGATCACGATCCTCACACCCCCTGATTCTGGCCCGAGGCCCGGATGCCTCCCCGCCCCCGGCCATCCGCCCCGGCCTGTACCCCCCATGCGCGGCCGGGCGCGGGCCCGCCGCCGGAGACGCGCCGTATTGCCCCGGCGGCGCTCAGCCCAGGGCCGCCGTCAGGATCTCCTCGGGGATGTCGAAGTTCGCGTGCACGGAGTCGACGTCGTCGTGCTCGTCGAGGGCCTCCATCAGCTTCATCAGCGGCTTCGCCTCGTCGGCGCCCACCGCGACCGTGGTCTTGGGGTCCATGACCACGTCGGCCGACTCGACCTCGATCCCGGCCTCGTCCAGGGCCGTCCGCACGGCGCTCAGGTCGCCCGGCGCGGTGAGCACGCGCAGCATCTCGCCGTCCTCCTGCACGTCCTCGGCGCCGGCGTCGATGGCGACGATCAGGTCGTCCTCCTCGTAGCGGGAGGCGTCGAGCAGCAGCACGCCGCGCTTCTCGAACGTCCAGGCGACCGAGTTCGGCTCCCCGAGGCTGCCCCCGTGGCGGTCGAAGGCGTGGCGGATCTCCGAGCCGGTGCGGTTGCGGTTGTCGCTCAGCGCCTCGACCAGGACCGCGACCCCGCCCGGCCCGTAGCCCTCGTAGAGGATGCGCTCGATCTGGGCGCCGTCGCTGCCCGCCCCGGTGCCGCGGTCGATCGCCCGCTGGATGTTGTCCTTGGGCATCGACTGGTCCTTGGCCTTCTGGATCGCGGTGGCCAGGGTCGCGTTGGCCTCCGGGTCGCCGCCGCCCTCACGCGCCGCGACGGTGATCGCGCGGGCCAGCTTCGTGAACAGCTTGCCGCGCTTGGCGTCGGTGGCGGCCTTCTTGTGCTTGATCGAGGACCACTTGGAGTGCCCGGACATGCTTCGATGCTAAAGCCCGGCGGGCACGCGGCGCGCTTCCGGCCCCACGGCGGCGGCTCCAACCCCCCGATCGCCGCGGACGGGGCGAGCTGGCAGCAGAAGTGGCCCTCGGCGGGCACAGATCGCTGCCAGCTTCGGCGACCTCGCTCCTGGAGCACGGGCAAGAATGCCTCTGCCCGCGGCGCCCTCAGACGACGAAGCGGCCGTCGCGCTGCAGCAGCTCGCCGTCGACGGTCACGCTGCCGCCCCGGCGCAGGTCGCAGATCATGTCCCAGTGGATCGCGGAGCTGTTGCGCCCGCCCGTCTCGGGATAGCTCTCCCCGACCGCCAGGTGCACGGTGCCGCCAATCTTCTCGTCGAGCAGGATCTCGCCGGTGCCGTCGGCGATCCCGAAGTTGGTCCCGATCCCGAGCTCGCCGAGCCGCCGCGCGCCCTCGTCGGTGTCCAGCATCTCGATCAGGAAGTCCTCGCCGCGCTCGGCGGAGGCGTCCACGACCTTGCCGCCGGCGAAGCGGAAGCGCACGCCCGAGACCTGGCGGCCCGCGTAGGTGGCGGGCAGGTGGAAGGTGATCTCGCCCTCCGCCGAGTCCTCGACCGGGCCGGTGAAGAACTCGCCGTCGGGCAGGTTGTACTTGCCGTCGGCGGGGACGAAGTGGCGGCCGGCGACGCTCAGCGTCAGGTCGGTTCCCGGGCCCTCGATCCGCACCTCCTCGCGGCCCTCGATCCACTCCGCCAGCCGCCGCGTCTCGTCGGCGGCGGCGCGCCAGGCGGCGATCGGGTCGGCCTGGTCGGTGAGGCAGGCCCGGTAGTAGAAGTCCTCGTAGTCGCGCAGGCTCATCGCCGCCGAGGCGGCGTAGGCCTCGGTCGGGAACAGGGTCACGTTCCAGCGCAGCTCCCCGGTCTCGGCGCGCTCCATCATCCGGCTCATCAGCGGGTGCAGGGCGCGCTGGCGGCGCGTCTGCCGCTCGGGCGGGACCTGCGAGAGCTCGCGCGGGTTGGTGTCGGAGAGGATCCGGATGCGCGCGTCGGCGTGCTCGAAGGCCCAGCGCCGGTGTGGCTCGATCCACTCGAGCTGCGCGTCGGAGGCGTGGGCGAAGAAGGTCGCGTCCGCGCCGCGCGGGGTCATGTGGATCACCGGGTGTCCGCCCGCCTTCAGCACCTCCTCCTGGATCGCGACGATGAGCGGCTCCGCGGCCGCGCCGCCCTCGATCACGCAGACCTGGCCCTCCCGCAGCTCGACCGAGTACCCGATCAGCACCCGCGCCAGCCCGTCCACCCTGGGATCCCTCATCGCATCTCCTCTCCGGCCCGCTCCCGGGCCGCGGTCGCCATCGCCATCAGCAGCGCGTGCACGCGCGAGTCGTCGGTCAGCTCGGGGTGGAAGGAGCAGGCGAGCACGGCACCCTGGCGGATCGCCACCGGGTGCCCCTCCCAGCTCGCCAGCACCTCGACCCCCGGCCCGCGCTCCTCGATCCAGGGGGCGCGGATGAAGACCGCCCGCAGCGGCTCGGGCCCGATCCCCCCCATCTCGAGCTCGGCCTCGAAGCTCTGCAGCTGCCGCCCGAACGCGTTGCGCCGCGCGCGGGCGTCGAGCAGGCCCAGGTGCTCGCGATCGCAGACGATCATCCCGGCGCAGGTGCCGAGCAGCGCCCGGCCGGCCCCGGCGTGGGCGCGGATCGCGGGCTCCAGCCCGTCGCGGGCGATCGCCTTGGTGATCGTGGTGGACTCGCCACCGGGGATCACCAACCCGTCGAGCCCCTCCAGGTCGGCGGGGACGCGCACCTCGCTCGCCTCGGCCCCGAGCCCCCCGAGCACCCGTAGATGCGCCTCGAAGTCGCCCTGGGAGGCGAGAACCCCGATCCGCAGCGCCCCTCCCCCGTTGCCGGGCGCCACCGCTACCAGCCGCGTTGCTGGAGCAGCTCGCCGTCGGCCGCGAGCTGCGCGATGTCGTCGCCGCGCATCGCCGCGCCGAGATCGCGCGAGGCCGCGAGCACGCGCTCCGGGTCCTCGTAATGCGTCGTCGCCTCGACGATCGCCTTCGCGGTCCGCTCCGGGTCCTCGGACTTGAAGATCCCCGAGCCGACGAAGTTGCCCTCGGCGCCGAGCTGCATCGTGAGCGCGGCGTCGGCGGGCGTCGCGATCCCGCCCGCGCAGAACATCGGCACCGGCAGCCGCCCCTGGGCTGCGACCTCGCGGACGACCGGCAGCGGCGCGCGCAGCTCCTTCGCCTCGGCCGCGAGCTCGGCCTCGTCGAGCACGCTGAGGCGGCGGATCCCACCGACGATCTCGCGCAGGTGGCGCACCGCCTCGACGATGTTGCCGGTCCCCGCCTCGCCCTTGGAGCGGATCATCGCCGCGCCCTCGCCGATGCGCCGCAGCGCCTCCCCGAGGTTGGTGGCGCCGCAGACGAAGGGGACCTCGAAGTTGAGCTTGTCGATGTGGTTGACCTCGTCGGCCGGGGTCAGGACCTCGGACTCGTCGATGTAGTCGACCTCCAGCGCCTGGAGGACCTGCGCCTCGGCGAAGTGGCCGATCCGCGCCTTGGCCATGACCGGGACGCTGACCGCCTCCTTGATCTCGGCGATCATCCGCGGGCTGGACATGCGGGCCACGCCGCCCTCGGCGCGAATGTCGGCCGGGACGCGCTCCAGCGCCATCACCGCGCAGGCACCCGACGCCTCGGCGATCCGCGCCTGCTCGGCGTCGGTGACGTCCATGATCACCCCGCCCTTGAGCATCTCGGCGAGGCCGGTCTTCAGTCGGAAGGTCGCGTGCTCGGCCACGAAGCAAATATAGGGGACGCCGACGCAAGGCCCCCGCGCGGAGGCCTCTACTTCAGCTTGAAAGCGCGGATCCGGTCCTTGAACGCCGCCTTGTCGCGCGCGTAGACGCCGTGCGCGAGCGCCTCAACGAGCGCCAGCAGGGCGGTCGTCGAGCGCGTGTAGGAGGGCGAGTCGGAGGACCAGTAGAGGGTCTGGTCGGCGTGCTCGGAGAGATCGGAGAGGGTCGCGTCGCTGATCGCGATCGTGCGCGCACCGCGGTGGCGGGCGAGCTTCATCGCCCGGATCACGAGCGGGTGCGCGCGGCCGGCGGAGAAGGCGACGACGACGGTGTCCTCGTCGACGTTGCCGAGCCGGGTGATCGACTCCTGCCGCGGCTGGGTGACCGTCTCCGCGCGGATGTCGAGCAGGGCCAGCATGTGACGCAGGTAGGAGGCGAAGAAGGCCATCTGGTCCATCGCCACGACGACGACCCGCTGCGCGGTGCCGAGCTCGTGCACGCAGCTCTCTACCGACTCGCGCGTCAGGCCGCGGACGGTGCTCTCGATGTTCGCGTGGTCGGCGGCCAGCGAGGACTCGAACTCGGTGTGGTCGAAGTCGAAGAGCGAGCTGCCGCCACCCGACTTGGAGGCCCCGGAGGCGACCGCGGCCCGGTACTCCTCGATCGCCGCCTGCTGCAGCTCCGGATAGCCGTCGAAGCCGAGCGCCTGCGAGAAGCGCACCACGGTCGAGGACGAGGTGTCCGCGCGCCGCGCCAGCTCCTCGGCGGTCTGGAAGGCCGCCTCCTCGAGGTGGTCGACTATGTAGCGGGCCACATCCTTCTGCGAGCGCGAGAACTCCTCGAAGCGCTCGGTGATGTAGGTCGAGAGGGTCTTTCCGCTCGGCGCTCCGTTGCTGGCGGAGGCGCTCTCGCGGCGGGGCCGGGTCTTGGTTGCGGTCTTGCTCATCGGTGCCGACAGGTTCGCGGCGCCGATTCGTTTCCCTTCCGGCGTGCGCCTGTTAGCTTGCGCCGGTGGCCGTGAGCGAAGCTGAGACCTGGGACCTGTCGGCGCTGATCGACCTCGAGGCGGCCGGCGTCGGGGGCGCCGCGAACGGTGACGACGGGGCTGCGGTCGACGCGCTCCTCGACGAGGCCGACCGGCTCGCGACGGACTTCGCCGGGCGCCACGAGGGCCGTGTGGCGGAGCTCGACGCGGACGCCCTGAAGGCCGCGATGGAGACGCTGGCGCGGATCTCCGAGCTGGCCGGGCGGGCGCTCAACTTCGCCCACCTGCGCTTCGCCGCCGACACCGCCGAGGCTGCGAACGGCGCCCTCATGCAGCGGGCCTCCGAGCGGGCCACCGCGATCCAGACGAAGCTCGTCTTCTTCGAGCTCGAGTGGGTCGCGGTCGACGACGAGCGGGCCGCGGAGCTGCTCGCCGCGGACGGGCTCGACTTCTGCCGCCACCATCTGGAGACGGCGCGCCGGTACCGGCCGCACCTGCTGAGCGCTCCGGAGGAGCGACTCGCGACCGAGCTGTCGCTGAGCGGCGGCAGCGCCTGGAGCCGCCTCTTCGACGAGTTGACCTCGGCGCTCGAGGTCGAGCTCCCCGGCGCCGAGGAGCCGGCCACGCTCGATCAGGCGCTCGCCGGCCTCTTCGACCCTGACCGCGAGCGCCGCCGGGCCGTCGCCGAGAGCGTGACCGCCGCGCTCGAGCCCGGCATCCGCACCCGCGCCTTCGCCTTCAACACGCTCCTGCAGGAGAAGGCGACGATGGACCGGCTGCGCTCCTACCCGCACTGGCTCGCCTCCCGCAACCTCAGCAACGAGGCGAGCGACGAGTCGGTCGAGGCGCTGATCGCGGCGGTCCAGGGACGCAACGAGCTCGCCCGCCGCTGGTACCGGACGAAGGCCGAGCTGCTCGGCCTGGAGCGGCTGGCCGACTACGACCGGATGGCGCCGGTGGGTGCCGACGAGGAGGACGAGATCAGCTGGGCCGAGGGCCGCGAGATCGTGCTCGAGACCTTCGCCTCGGTCTCGCCCCGGATGAGCGAGATCGCGGGCCGGTTCATGGACGAGCGCTGGATCGACGTGCCGCCGCGGCCGGGCAAGCGCGGCGGCGCCTTCAGCGCCTCCACCGTCCCCTCCGTGCACCCCTACGTGATGCTGAACTGGACCGGGCGCCGCCGCGACGTGACCACGCTGGCCCACGAGCTCGGCCACGGCATCCACCAGTACCTGGCGCGCGAGCGCGGGATCTTCCACCAGGACACGCCGCTGACCGTCGCCGAGACGGCCTCGGTGTTCGCCGAGGAGCTCGTTTTCGGTCGCCTGCTGGACGCGGCCGGCGATGCCCGCTCGCGGCTGAGCCTGCTCGCCGAGTCGATCGAGGGCCAGATCGCGACCGTCTTCCGCCAGATCGCGATGAACCGCTTCGAGGACGCGGTCCACACCTCCCGCCGCTCCGAGGGCGAGCTGTCGGTCGAGCGCTTCGGCGAGCTCTGGGCCGAGACGCAGGCGGACATGCTCGGCGACTCGGTCGAGATCACCGACGGCTACCGGAGCTGGTGGTCCTACGTCCCCCACTTCATCGGCTCGCCCGGCTACGTCTACGCCTACGCCTACGGGCAGCTGCTGGCGCTCTCGGTCTACCGGCTCTACCGCGAGCGCGGCGAGGAGCTCGTGCCCTCCTACCTGGAGATGCTGGCGGCCGGCGGCTCCCGCTCCCCGGAGGAGCTGGGCCGGATCGTCGGCGTCGACCTCGCCGACCCGGGCTTCTGGGACGGCGGCCTGGACCTGATCGCCGAGCAGCTCGAGGCCGCCGAGGCAGCCGCCGC
>CAZARJ010000002.1:14589-36376 GCA_964487515.1 uncultured Conexibacteraceae bacterium
ACGGCGGCCTGGACCTGATCGCCGAGCAGCTCGAGGCCGCCGAGGCAGCCGCCGCTGACGTCACCGGCTGACGCGCCGGAGGCCCGTCAGTTCGAGTAGGTACCGATTACCCGGTTCTGCTCGATTACCAGGTCCTCGATCCGCTCGAGCAGCTCGCGCCGGCTCAGCCCCGCTTCCAGCTCGGGGTCGTCGCTGAGCGCGTAGACCCAGAAGTAGTAGTGGTGGTTGCCGTGGCCGGGGGGCGGCGCCGGGCCGTTGTAGCCGGCGTTGCCGAACGAGTTCGTGCCGTGCGTGACCTCGCCGCCGCCCTCGGGCAGGCCGCCGGCGTCGCCGGGGATGCCGTAGGCGACCCAGTGGGTGAAGCCGTCGACGAGGGGCGCATCGGGGTCGTGGACGACGACCGCGAACGCCTTCGTGCCCTCGGGCGCCCCGCTCCAGGTGAGCTCCGGCGCGAGATCCTCGTTGCCGTAGACGTGCCGCTCGGGGATCCGGCCGTGCCCCTCGAACGCCGGCGAGTTGACCTTCAGATCCTGAACGTTGAGTTGCTGTGCCATGCGTCGAAGGTTATCCCTCGCGCGGGGGCGGGATCGGCCGTCGCGGAGAACCGGCTTCCCAAGCTGGTGAGGGGGTTCGGACCACGGGCGGCACCGGCGCCCGGCTCAGGCGTGGGCGTACTGGCCGTGGAAGCCGAACGGGATGTGGTGCGGGACGGCGGCGCGCCCGCGCTCGGCGAGGGTCTCGGCGTCGAGGACGAGCAGGAACGAGGTCTCGCTGCGGGCGTCGAGCACGACCGACAGCAGCGCTCCCTCGGCCTCACCCTCGGCATCGGGCGCGGCGACGAAGACCGGCTCGCCGGGGTAGCAGCCGGGCTCGCTCCACGTTCGCTCCTGCCGCTCCCGGATATCCACGCCGACGATGCGGTCGAAGAAGCCCGTCCCGTCGGTCCCCACTCCCCAGACGTATCGGTGTGGACGCTCGTTGCAGCGGCCGTAGTTGATCCGCGGCAGCTCGATCGGCTCCTCGGCCAGCCGCTCGGAGGCGACCGTCCCGCGCTCGGGGTCGATCCGGAAGCGGGTCAGGCCCGGCGGCGGGATCGGAGCGCCGGCGCGGAGCCGGTCGAGATAGAGGCTCTCGATCACGCCGGCATCCTCGAAGGTGCAGATGTCGGCGACCACCGCGCCGCCCTTCTCCTCGTAGGCGTTGACGTGGTGGAAGGCGAAGCAGGCGTCGGTCTCGAAGGGGCCGCGGGCCGTGCCGGTGATGCGGTCGACGAGCGTGAAGCGCGTGCCGAGCTCGGGCTTCCAGCGGTAGTTCTCGATGTAGGGGCGGCCGGAGAGCGCGAGGCGCAGCGGGTTGACCACGAGCGGGTACTCGGCGAGCACGAACCAGCGCTCGGTGAGCCCGAAGGAGTGCATGTAGGCGGGCTCGCGGGTCGGCAGCGAGGCGCGCACCGTCCCCCGCTCCTCGCCGGGGCGGAGGTGGAAGAAGCGGTACTCGCTGCGCGGGCCGAGGTGGGCGGCGTAGTTGAGCATCCCGCCGCTCGCCCGGTCGCGGTGGGGATGGGCTGTGGTCAGGGTGCCGGGGACCTCCCAGGCGACGCCCGCCGAGGCCAGCGTCTCGGGATCGAAGCGGACCGGCAGCGGCGTCTCGGTCATCGCCACGAAGCGCTCGCCGAGCCGGACCAGGTTGACGTTGTTGTTGTCGCTGAGCTGCGGACGGAAGAGGGTGAAGGCGCGCTTGAAGAGCGAGCGGCAGGGGTCGGTCGCGAACTCCGAGAAGGCGATCTCCCCGCGCTCGTCGGCGGCCCGCTTCGACCGTCCGTCGAGCTCGCGGCTGGCGTAGGAGACCGAGCCTGCGGAGAAGGAGAAGCGGTGCAGCATCGCGAGGCCGTCGAACCAGTGGCGCATCTGCCGCTCGCCGACCTCGAAGCGACTCGGGCCGGTGCGCAGCAGCGAGCCCTCGAGCCAGCCGGGGATCTCGCCCTCGACGGGCAGCGAGTCGATCCGCGTCTCCACCCGCGAGGTCGTGAAGCCGGCTCGCGCCCCGCTCCCGACCGGGGTCATGCCCGGGCCGCCCGATCACGGTTGCGTGCGTACCAGCGGCGGCCGTGCAGGCGCTCGGCGTGCCAGGCGAAGGTCGGCAGCAGACCGCGGCGGTGCAGCCAGTAGGAGCTGGGCACCGGGCGCTGCGGCAGGCGGCGGCCGATCTCGACCTCGGCGATCGCCACCCCCTCCCCCTCGCGCCAGTCGCGCCGGGCGAAAACGGTTCCGTCGGCGGCGATGACCGCGGCGCCGCCCTGGAAGTGGCCGCGGTAGCGGAGCGGCAGAGTCGGCGAGTCGCACTCGAGCCGCCCGCAGTGGGCGCCGTGGACGACGGGCGCGCCAACCAGGCCGGCGAAGTCCGCCACCGACGCCCACGCGGTGGCGGCGTTGGCCCGCTCGAGCCGCTGCATCAGCGGGCGCGGGCCCCAGTGCTCGGGGATCGACCACCAGCCCGAGCCACCGACGACCACGTCGACCCGGCCCCGCAGCCGGTTCACGGTCTGCGTACGCATCAGCTCCCAGCAGACCGCGGCACCGACCGTGAAGCCGGCCCCCGTCTCGATCACCCCGTCGTCGAAGCCGCCGACGTAGAAGGCGTTCTCCCACATCGTCGGCAGGTCCTTGTCGTGCCGGCCGGCGATCTCGCCCGCGGGCGTGGCGAGCAGGAACGCGTTGCGGATCTCGCCGTCCGCGTCCCGGCACAGGAACGAGCCGCCGACGAAGGCGCCGTGCCGCTTCGCGAGCCTCTGGAGCAGCCCGGTTGCCGGCCCGTCCAGCGGCAGCGCCCGCTCGATCAGCTCCGGAACGAAGCCGATCCCCGTGGTGAAGAACTCCGGCAGCGCGATCAGCTCAGCGCCATCCCGCCCCGCCTCGTCCCCCAGCCGCTCGCAGGCGGCGAGATTCGCGTCGACGTCGGCGACGGCCGCATCGAGCTGGATCGCCGCTGCCCTCATGCCCCCGTTGTACCCCTCCGCGGGATTCCGCGACGCGACGTGGCAGCGCCCCATGCCGGATCAGCGGGGATTCCCAAGGCGCTCGGGGTCGAAAAACTTCAAACTATCCGCAGATTTTCGACATCGGCCCACCCTCGGATGTGACGCTTCCCGCGCTCGACCGTAGTTGGATTGGAGCGATGCACGGGCGAAGGCGGACAAATGCGCACAACACCCGTGGACGCCTGCGGCTGCTGACCCTTGCGGTCTCGATGGTCGCGGCGCTTGTGCTTTCGGGATGCACGAGCTCCGGCGATGACGCCACCACGGATGCGGACCCCGTACAGCCGGCCTCAGTCACGACCTCGAACGGCGACCAGGCCGCCCCCAGAGCCCTCGCGCGCCACTGCGCATGGAACGCTCACAGGAAGGTGCCGTCCGCAAAGATCCGGCGTGCCTTCATCGACCGTGAGCACGGCGACGTCAGATTGCTACTGGCCGCCGAGCGCGTCCGCCCCGGAGAGATCCTTTCGGTCGCCATCGCGAACGACTCGCCGAAGACGATCACCTACGGGACCCCGGCTCACATGGTCCCGGTCCCATCGACCTGAACTCGGCGCCTGCGGACCATGAGTGCGGTGCCGCGTGCTGCCCCTCAGGTTTGTCCGCTCCTTGAGACATACTCCGCACGACCCATGGAGCAACGGAGAACGGGGGGAGAATGATCTGATGGCAAAGGCAGCAGGTGACAGCCAGGGTGCGAAAGGCTCGGTCGCAGATCAACTCCGTGAACTTGGTTTGAAGAATTCCAACGTACTGGTGCGGATGGCAGAAGCCGGCCAACTTCTAGCGCTGGAGTGCGAGATGCCGCAGTGCTACCACCATCAGGGGCGCAGGGCATTTGATCCGGTTGAAAAGGAGCGCACCAAGTGGGCGCCATCCCGTGATCACTATCCGATCCTCAAGTCAGCCGGCGGGAAGCTCAGTCCCGAAAATGTCCGGCTGTCCCACATCGAGTGCAATCAGCGGGATCACCTCCGGCGGAAGCAGATCGGGCAGATGCTCGCCGATGGCAAGTCTCTAAAGGAGATCGCCGAGACGCTGGACCGCAAGGGAGTTCCTACGTTCCACGGCACGAATCGCTGGACGGCCGCCATGGTGCGTAAGGCGTACGTGTCCTAGACGTTCCAATGGGCGGGCCCACTCAGGCTTCGCCGTCCGACGGGGCCATCTACTCAGTGAGCCTCTCGAATTCCGTTGTGCTTGCTGGCACCGCTCCCTCCTGGTCGTGAACCGCTGCCATCGACGGCGGCGCGCTGACTTCGAGCAGCTGCGACGCTAGATGGTTGATTCCACAGATTCCCGCCCCGGCAAGCGGTTCCGCGGAGCGGGGTCGGTTCCAAAGGGCAAGGAAAGAGGACAGGAGAGGTCGAAGTCGGTGGTGACCAAACCGCCAACGAAGACCGGGAGGCCCTCGATGGATGCCGACCTCGACCTGCTCCTCCCCGAGCGGGCCGAGAACGCGAGAAGGCGCGTCACAGACGCCGAGGTCGGCACCCTCTGCGTCGCCCAGGCGGTCATGTGGTTACCGTCGGATCGGCGCTTCCTCGCGACCACGGGAAGCGCCTGCGCCACCTCTTCCCCGAGTTGCCCAAGCAGCAGGGTGCTGACCAGGCGTTGACCCGAGAGCAGAAGCGGCGCCTCAAGGACGCCCGCAACCGCTTGTTTATGCGATGGGCCGGCCTGGACTCGAACCAGGGACCTACGGATTATGAGTCCGCTGCTCTAACCAGCTGAGCTACCGGCCCTTTGGGGGATTATCTGGGCTCGGGCAGTCAGGCGACCGACGGATCGTGTGAATGGAGCGCGGATGGCAGCGGCGAGCGCGCGTGGAGCGCCGGCTCTGAACCGGAGAACCTGAATGGGAGAGCGGGAGTAGAGTTTCCGGGTCCGTTCGAAGGGGGTGAGGCAAGGAGGTCTCGTGGGAGCTCGCAAGGGAGTCTTGGCAGGGGCGGTGGGAGCCGTCGTCGCGATCGCGATGCTGCTTGGGGCGGCGCAGGCTTCGGCGCTCGTCTTCTGGGCCGTTACCGGGGGCAACGCGAACGGCACCTCGATCGGGCGGGCTGATCTGGACGGCGGCAACGCCGACAACTTCTTCATCGGCGGCCAGGACCATCCCTGCGGCATTGCGATCGACAACGAGCACATCTACTGGGGCACCCGCGGAGATTTCCCGGTCGGTGCAATCGCCCGCGCCGATCTGGACGGCAGCAACGTCGATCCGCACTTCATCGACGCCGGATTCTCGCCGTGCGGGGTCGCCGTGGATGACGAGCACGTCTACTGGGCCGACTTCGACAACGGCGGCGGCGACACGATCGGGCGAGCCGACATCGACGGGAGCAACCCCGATCCGGACTTCATCACCACAGCCGCCGGGGCGAGCGTATGCGGCTTGGCGGTGGATCAAAGCCATATCTACTGGGGCACCACCTATTCGACGGGCGACGTCGGGCGGGCCAATCTCGACGGCACCGGGATCGACAATCACTTCGTGGCCGAGGCGGAGCACTCCTGCGGGGTGGCGGTCAACGCGAGCCATCTCTTCTGGGGCGATCTCTCAGGGTCCTACGGGCAGGGAAGCGTCGGCAGGGCGAACCTGGACGGGACCGGCGCCAACATCGACTTCATCCCGAACAGCACCGGAGTCGGCAGCCCGTGTGGGATCGCCGTCGACGACGAGCACGTCTACTGGGGGGATCTGGGCGCCCAGACGGGCCCGGGCAAGGTCGGTCGTGCGAACCTCGACGGCAGCGACGTCGACGCCTCGTTCATCACGACGCACTTGGCGGGCTGCGGGGTCGCGGTCAACGATCTCCCCTCGCCTCCCCCGGTCTGCGAGGACGGCGAGGCGGACGCGGTCGCCGGCAGGCGGACGCCGGTCGAGCTGGTCTGCTCGGGTACGGGAACGCTCGCCTACGAGCTCGTCGACCCGCCGGCCCACGGCACCGTCGAGGATTTCGACGCCGCGAACGGCACCCTGCAATACAAGCCCGATGCGGGCTTCAGCGGAGACGACTCGCTCAGCTTCCGGGCGAGCAACGACGTCGGCTCGTCGAACGCGGCGGCGTTGAGCTTCCACGTCATTTCTCCGAACAACTTCAAGATCGGGAAGCTGACGCGCGACAAGAAGCGGGGAACGGGCGCTCTCGCCGTCCGGGTCCCCGCCGCGGGTCGCGTGGTGCTGCGCGGCAACGGCGTCAAGCGGCAGGTCAAGCAGGCCGCCGAGGCCCGCGGGCTGAAGCTCAGGGTCCGCGCCGGCGGGAAGAAGGCCCGCACGCTCCGCAAGCGCGGCAAGGTGACGGTCCGGGTCAAGGTCACCTTCGAGCCCCGCGGCGGCGAGGCGCGCACGAAGGCGAAACGGGTCAAGCTCGTCAAGAAGGCAAAGAAGAGAGGCGGCGGGAGGTAGGGCGGCGGCCGCCACTAGCCTTCGTGTCCGTGCCCCACGACGACCTCCCCAACGCCCGGCAGAGCTTGCTCGGGATCGATGGCTCCGGCGACGAGGTCTGGCTGATCCGCGGGATCTCGCAGAAGCCGTACACCTGTCCGGGCTGCTACGGCAACGTCGAGATCGGCGAGGACCACGTGATCGCGCAGACGGTGATGCGGCTCGGGGGCACAGAGCACCGTCACTGGCACCGCGGCTGCGCGTTGCGGATCCTGGCGCCGGCGCTGCGCAAGGTGAAGCCGGTGAACGCGGGCGAGTCCTCGCGCGAGAAGCTCGAGGGGCGCGGCAGCCGGCGCGCCGGCAAGCGCGGGCGACGCACGCCGCGGCGCTGAATCTCCACGAGACGCATCTCGATGTTGAATAACTTCGCGCCCAGCGAAGAAAGTCGACATCGAGGCGCTCGGATCGAGGCCCCCGGGTCGGCGTGGCCCGAGCGAGCTCGCCGGGGCCGGCTCGCGCGGGCTAGCTGACCTTGTCGAGCGCGGCGTCCAGCTCCTGCTTGCTGAACGCGCCCTCGATCGCGGTCGAGACCTTGCCGTCGGTGCCGATCACGAACAGCCACGGCTCGGTGGGAAGGTTGAAGGCGCTGACCTGCTGGCGGACGCCCTTGTTGGCGTCGTTGTCCTCGTAGATCTCCATGTGGATGTAGGCCGCGTCGTCGGGACGCTCGTTCTTGACCTCCTCCTCGATGTCGACCACGGGGCCGCAGACGCGGCTGGTGCAGAGCGCCGGGGTCGCGAAGAGCAGCACGACGGGCTCCTTGCCGACGACGTCCGCGAAGTCGACGTCGTGCATCGAGTCGGGCGGCTGGCGCGTGTCGATCTTGCTCACGTCGCCGCCCACGTCGTCGGCAGTCGGCGTGTGGATGCTCGGGACCTTGTCGCCGGGCTGCGGGACCTTCGGAGCCTGGCCGACGATCGCGCTGGGCACGTTCGTGGACGTGTAGCTGCCGTCGTCGCCGCGGATCATCGCCATGATCCGCCACTCCCCCTTGCCGGGCAGCTCGACCTCGGAGCGGTAGACGTAGGTGGCGGCGTCCGGATCCTGCGTGGTCGTCTTCGACTGGAAGGCACCGGGCGTCTTCAGCGACTCGGCCGTGGCCGGGAACGGGCCCAGCGCCTTGCCCTTTGGACGCGAGGCATACAGCGCCACCTGGGCGTCGGGGACGTTGTCGCGCTCCACGGTGAAGACGCCGAAGCCGTAGCGATTCTTGCCGGGGTGGAAGACCTGCGAGGCGGGGCTCACGACCAGGTCGCTCGGCTCGGCGTCGTGGGTGAGCTCGGCGAAGGTCTTGCCGTCGGCGGCGGGGAAATCGGTTGCCTTCGGAGTCGCCGCCGTCGCGTCGCCGTCGCCGGAGCCGTCCCCGCCGCAGCCGGCGATCGCCAGCGCCGCTGCGGCCAGCAGCGCGAGCGCGGCCAGGAGCAGGGGTCGGGGGACGGAACGCGGGGAGCTCGGCTTGGTGATCACGGCGGCCAATGCTACGGGACCGCCAACCTCGGCAATGCGCCTTGCTCACACGGCGGACTAGGCTCCTCGGCCAGGGCCACCGACGGAGTGGCAGTCGACGCGAAGGGAGCGACGTGGCAAAGCGAACGGCACTGGTGACCGGGGGATCGAGCGGCATCGGCCTGGCGATCGCGCGGACGCTGGCCGAGGACGGATACGCGGTCACGGTCTCCGCCCGCCGGCCGGACAAGCTCGACGAGGCCGCGGAGAAGTTGCGCGGCGCCGGGCACGATGTGCACGCGCAGCCGGCGAACGTGGTCAACGAGGAGGAGATCAACGCGCTCGTGGCCGCTCACTGCGATCGGTACGGGCGCCTCGACGTGCTCGTCAACAACGCCGGGATCGGGGTGGGCAGCCCCATCGCCGACGTGGAGACGAAGCGGCTCGACATGCAGATCGACGTCAACCTGCGCTCCTACGTGCTCGCCACCCGCGAGGCGCTGCCGATGCTGCGCGAGGCGGGCGCCGAGCACGGCAAGGCGCTGATCGTGAACATGTCCTCGATCGCCGGCAAGGCGGGGCAGGGCTGGCTCTCGGTCTACTCGGCGACCAAGGCGGGCGTCGTCGGGCTCAGCCAGGCGACCCAGGCCGAGGAGATCCACAACGGAATTCAGGTGACCGCGCTCTGCCCGGCCTTCGTCGACACGGCGATGACCGAGTGGGTCCAGGGCGAGATCGAGCCGGAGCAGATGCTGCGCGTCGAGGACATCTCCGAGACCGTCCGGCTGCTGCTGCGGACCTCGCCGGCCTGCCTGATCCCCGAGGTGGTGTTCGCGCGACGCGGGGATGGGTCGGCGCTCGCGGTCTGAGGGCGGGACGGGGTACGGCCGCTCCGGCTCGCGACCCGCTCTCCGTACGATCGAGAGCGGCGCACGACGGGTGCCCGGCCTCGCTGCGCGACGGCGCTCAGCGTCAGAGGTGGAAGGCGGGCTCTCGCTCTGCGTCGCGGCGCCGGCGCAGCCGCGCTCCCAGCCGCCAGATCCTGATCCGCATGCCGGCGTGCTCGGGTGGGCGGACCGGCTCCGCACCGCCAATGCCGGAACCGGCGCCGTTCGCGTCCACGGCCGGGGCCTCGATCGCGGGCCCGTCCACCCCGCGCTCCGCCTCGCGGCGCCGGATCAGCTCGCGCTCCCGGCGCACCTGCGCGGCGGCGAGGACGAGGGAGCCCTCGCCCTCCTCGTCGGCGAGCAGGCTGTCGACGAGCAGCGCCCGCAGGGTGCCGATCTCGCGTGCGGTGGCCTTGCGGGGCCGGCGCGGCGCCGTGTAGCGGTCCCAGGAGCGGGCGAAGCTGGCCAGGTCGGTGCGGCCGCCGTTGCGGTGCGCGGCGAGCATCGGGCAGATGCCCCCGTCGCGACCGCCGGTGTAGGCGCCGACGATGATCTCGTTCTCGTCGATGCCGCGGAGCATCGCCTCGCGGGCGTGGCGGGGCATCGCCTCGACCGCCATCCGGAGGCGCTGGCATGCGTTGCGCGACTTGGCGCGTCTGCGGAGCATCAGCCGCCCGAGGATCGCGCGATCGGCGCCCGGCGGTGGGCCGGGGGGATGGCCGCGGCCGGCATCTTGCAGGGGCGGCAAGCGCGGCCATGAGCGGGTCACGCGAAGCGCGCGACGCAGCGGAGGTCGGCGTGGAGAGCGACGCCGGCGCGGACACGCGCCACGCCGGCAGGGCGAAACGTTCCGGGGGCGCGGGCGGCGGCCGCACCTTCCTGGTCGCGGCGTTCGGCGACGCCGGCCACGCCTTCCCGGCGATCGCGCTGGCACGGGCGCTCGCCGGGCGCGGCCACGGGGTGGCGGTCGAGACGTGGGAGCAGTGGCGGGAGCCGGTCGAGTCGCTGGGGCTGCGCTTTCAGGGAGCCGAGGAGTACGAGGTCTTCCCGCCCCCGCCGCCCGGGCGCGGCGCCGGTCCGGCGGAGGCGGCGCGGGCCCTGCTGCCGCTGCTCGACGAGCTCCGGCCGGCGGCCGTCGTCAGCGACATCCTCACGCTCGCCCCGGCGCTGGCCGCGGAGCTGCGCGGGATCCCGCTGGCGACGCTGATCCCGCACCTCTACCCCGTCCACGAGCCGGGGATGCCGATCTTCGGGATCGGCATGGCGCCGCCGCGGACTCGCCTGGGCGCGCGCGCCTGGCGGGCTGCGCTCCCCGCGCTGGAGGTCGGGCTCCGGGCCGGCAGGCGCGAAGGCAACGAGACGCGTGCGCGCCTCGGCCTGCCGCCCCGCGAGCGCCTGCACGGCGGGATCAGCTCGCAGCTCGCGATCGTCGGCACGTTCCCGCAGCTCGAGTACCCCCGTGACTGGCCGGCGTCCGTAGCCGTGACCGGGCCGCTCACCTTCGAGCTACCGCACCCGGAGATCGAGGTCCCGGGCGGGGACGAGCCGCTGGTGCTGATCGCCTCCAGCACGGCTCAGGATCCCGATTGCACGCTAATCCGCAACGCGTTCGCGGGGCTGGCGGACGAGCCGGTTCGCGTCGTCGCGACGACCAACGGCCACTGGCCGGAGGAGCCGATCGAGGTGCCGGCCAACGGCGTGCTCGTCGACTGGCTCTCCTACTCCCAGCTGATGCCGCTCAGCTCGGTGATCGTCTGCCACGGCGGCCACGGGACGATCGCCCGTGCCCTCGCGGCGGGTCGCCCGCTGCTCGTCTCCCCCGCGGCCGGCGACATGGCCGAGAACGCCGTCCGCGTGCACTGGGCGGGCTGCGGGCTGAGCGTGCCGCGTCGCCTCAGGACGCCGGCGACGCTGCGCTGGGCGGTCGGCAGGCTGCTCGCCGACGACCGCTACCGGCGACGAGCCGAGGAGATCGCCGCGAGCCCCTGGGCGACGGGCGGCGCCGAGCGGGCGGCGGAGGCGGTGGAATCGCTGTCCGCCCTCACCGATTGACCTGCTGGCTCGGCCGCCTCAGCCGCGCGGGTCGCCGCGCGACTAGCGCGCGGCGCTGGATCACCGATCAACTCCCGGGGTCGGATTCGAACCGACATTGGACACGTTAACAGCGTGCTGCATTGCCTATCTGCCACCCGGGATCATGAATCGAACTTCTGGCCTGGGTCGCAAGCCTGGAGCTCGGGTCTTTCATCCTAGCGGGACCGCAGTCACGCCTCCCTCAACTTCCGCATGACAATTCGAGCAGAGCAGGATGCACTTCTTCATCTCTTCTCGCGCGGCGTCTATTCCCCGTGTCACGCCGCCCAGGCTGATCGCGAACGCCTTCTTCGCCGGGTCCAGGTGATGGAAATGGAGTGCGCCCGGATAGCGGTCGTAGCCGCAGATCGCGCAGCATCCACCCGCCTCGGCAACCAAGAGGCGCTTGACCTTCCGACGTCGCCTGACCACCGCCTCGGCAGCACATCGCTTGCAGCGGGCCCCCGACTTCCTCAACACCTTGAACTCGGTGCGCCCATGGAGCCCGCACTCCAGCGTCACGGCCTCCTGACCGTCCGTCCTGGCTTGACGGATCCGCTCGGAGTCGGCCCTGCTCCGGAGCACGAGTCCATGCCGGGCTGCCCAGTAGCTGACTGTGGTCTTCGTCGAGTCGAGCTTCGCGGCGATCTGCGCGAGGGTCATTCCGGCCTCCACCAGGGGCTCCAGCTGCTCGCGGCGAAGGCCCTTGCCCGGCCGGAAGCGCGTTGAGCCGTTGGCGAGCAGGCCGTGGCGCCTGACCCAGTAGCCGACCGTGCCCGGCGGGCGGCCGGTCAGCCTGCCGATCTCGATCAGCGACATGCCGTCATCGAGGCATTCGCGGAGGAATTCCTTGTCGAGCCCCTTCGCCACGGAACCCAGATTGGCATCCGGTGCTGACGGAAAAAGGGAACACCTGTTCGTATCGCAGCCTCATCGGCGCCGCGGCTGACACCCGCTACGCATCACTCGAGTCCCGATGCACGCGGTGCGATACCGCCCTCCGGTGGCAGGATCGATATCGTCCCCCGCTCGTTACCCGAAAACCATGTCGGTATCGGGCGGGGTGGCCCCGTAGCTGGCTCAGATCAGTCAAGGGATGGGTCCATGCGAATCAGTTCGGCTGTCAAGGTCGGGGTACTCGCGGCATTGCTCGCGAGCCTGGCGATCACCGCGACCGCGCAGGCGGCCGCGATCACCACGATCGACCTCAGGGCGACCGCGAGCGACTTCAAGAAGGGTAAGGTGACGACCGCGCCCGTCGTCGTCGTCGAGAGCCGCAGCGCCGGCGACGAGAGCTGGTTCAAGGGCCACACGCTGAAGGGGATCAGCTTCGACCTCGGCGCCAAGAACGCGAAGTTCCTCTCCTTCAAGCCGGTCAAGGGCTTCGGCAGCAAGTACGACGACGTCCACATCTCCCCCGACGGCCACGGCCTCTACGTGTCCCTGCGCAGCGACACGGAGGGCCTGCGGGTCCGCGTCGACAACACGGCCGTCATGGGCCGGACCGAGGTCAAGATCGGGACGATGCGGGTCCGTCCCGGCCCCGCGATCAAGACGAGCGGCAAGAAGCTTCTCTTCGAGGCGGTCGTCGAGGCCGACCCGTCCGGATTCCGCTCCCAGGTCACGCTCGGCACGCCGGGATCTCCGAGCTCGTCAATGAGCCTCCCCTACATGGCGAAGCGGGCGATCCGCTACTACAAGGGAGACGACAGACCCGAGGCGCGCTGCCGCGACGCGAAGCGCATCGTCAAGTGGAACAAGAGGTACCTGAAGTGGGCCCGATCCGCAGCGGAGCGGGCCCAGCGAGCCGCCAAGAAGGACCCCTCGCTGAAGCCGCAGGCGAAGGAGGCGAAGGCGGTCGTCGACAAGGCCACGAAGGTTCTGCAGAAGGCGAAGAAGCAGAAGCAGAAGCACTGCAAGGCGGCGAAGAAGAAGAAGTCGAAGAAGAAGAAGTAGCTGCCGGGCCGCTCCGCCCGGCGGTCAGCTGATCGCCGGGCGGAGCGCCGCCAGCAGCGCGTCGACGTCGTCGGAGGTCGTGTCCCAGGAGCAGAGCCAGCGGACGACGTCCGCCCCCTCGTCCCAGACGTAGAAGGAGTGCGAACCCGGCAGCGCGGCGAGCAGGCGGTCGATCGCCGGCCTCGGCAGCCGCGCGAAGACCCCGTTCGCCTGCACCGGGTGGACGACCTCGACCGCGGCTACCCCCTCGAGCCCGGCGGCGAGGCGGGCGGCCATCGCGTTCGCCCGCTCCGCGTTGCGGCGCCAGAGCTCTCCGGGCCCGAAGAGCGCCTCGACCTGCGCGCTCAAGAAGCGCATCTTCGACGCCAGCTGCATGCCCTGCTTGCGCACATACGGGAACGCGCTCGCGAGCTCCGGGCCGGGCTCCGGGAAGACCACCACGTCACCGAACAGCCCGCCGTTCTTGGTCACGCCGAGCGAGATCGCGTCCGCCCCCGTGGCGGCGCCGCGTCCGGACGCTCCGGCCGCCTCCGCGAGCGAGCAGCCCAGCCCCGCCGCCGCGTTGGCGAGCCGCGCGCCGTCGACGTGCAACAGCATCCCCATCTCGTGCGCCGCCGCGGCCAGCTCGCGCAGCTCGGCGGGCTCGTAGACCGTCCCGGCCTCGGTCGCCTGCGCCACCGAGACCAGGCGCGGCTGCGGATGGTGCGGGTCCCCGCGCCGCGCCTCCCAGCGCCCCAGATCGGCGGGAGCGAGCTTGCCGTGCGCGACCTCGGCGGTGAGCAGCTTCGTCCCCGCGTACCGCTCCACCGCGCCGCACTCGTCGACGTCGATGTGGGCCCCGGCGGCGCAGATCACCGCTTCGTAGGGGCGAGTCAGCGCGTCGATGGCCAACACGTTGGCGGCGGTTCCGTTGAAGACGCCGAAGGCGGCCGCACGAGGGCCGAAATGGTCGCGCAGCAGCTCCGCGGCGCGCGTCGTCCAGCCGTCCTCGCCGTAGGAGCCGGCGTGGCCCTCGTTGGCGGCGGCAACCGCGGCCAGCACGTCAGGGTGGGCCCCGGAGTGGTTGTCGGAGGCGAAGCCCCGCGGCTCCGCCCGGCTCACCGGTGCAGGGCCAGGCGCTGACCGCTCATCCGCCCCGCCGCATCCGAGCAGAGGTAGGCGAGCGCCTCGGCGATGTCCTCGACCGGCGTCAGCCCGGAGTGGTCGCCGTCCGGATCCTCGGCGCGCATCGCCGGGGTCAGGATCGCGTTGACGACGATCACGTTCGCGGTCGCCCCGCTGCCGGCCAGCGAGTCGGCGAGCGCCAGGGTCCAGCTCTCGGCGGCCGCCTTGGTCGCGGCGTAGGCGGCGTTGGTCCCCGCGGGCGCCGCCGCCTGGGTCGAGGAGACGAGGGCGAAGCGCCCCCGCCCGCTCTCCGCCAGGGCGTCGTGGAAGGCCCGCGTGGCGTGCTGGAGCGTGCGCACGAGCAGGTCGTGCAGCCACTCGTAGTCGGCGAGGTCGAAGCTCGCCAGCGGCTCTCCCCCGCGCCAGCCGCCGACCAGGTGCAGCAGCCCGTCGACGCGGCCGAAGCGCTCCCGCAGCGCCGCGCACCAGGCCTCCGCCTCCGCCGGCGACAGCAGGTCCACGGCGCGCGTTTCCAGTCGATCGTCTGGCAGCCCGAGCGGGTCGGCGGCAGCGCGCAGGGCCCCCTCGTCGCGATCGGCCAGCGCCAGCGTCGCTCCTCCGGCGGCGAGCCGCGCGGCGACCGCCGGCCCGAGCCCCCCACCGACGCCGGCGACGGCGATCACGCGCCCATCGAGCTCACCCATGCCGCCACCCTACAGCCGGGAGCCCGCGCCCCGCCACGCTCGCCGGCAACCGGCCGCCACGCTCGCCGCCTCACGACCGGGCGTCCGCCCCTCCCCCACTTTTCGCCCTCCGACCCCGGCGCCGCCGCGCCCGCTCAGGACCGGGAGGCGATCGCGTTCGCCAGCTCCGCCCGCCGCCGCTGCAGCCCCACCGCGCGCTCCCCGTCCTCGGGATCGAGGCCCCGCAGCTCGCGATCGATCCGGTCGCGCTCCAGCAGCAGGAAGCGGAACTCCAGGTTCTCGGCGGTGGGCGGCTCGTGGTCGACCGCCCCGAGCCGGCTGAGCGCGTTGCGCAGGTCCGCGTCGGCGTCGGTCAGGCCCGACAGCGGATCGTCCAGGTGCTCCCGCAGGCGCTCGAAGCAGCGGCGCAGGATCGGCGAGCTGAAGTGCTCGGGGCGCAGCTTCGCGATCGTCGCGGCGCCCAGCCCGGGATCGGCCATGCAGAGCGCCAGCATCCGGTACTCCCGCCCCTCCTGCGGCGTCGGCCGCCGCCGCGGGCGCTGCCCGGGAGCCCGCGCAGAGGCGCCCTCCCCGCCGCCCGGGCCACCCTCCGGGCGTTGCGTCCCCTCTCCCTGGGCGCGGGAGACGCTCGGCCGCTCCGCCGCCGCGGGCGCCCGCGGCGCCGAGCTCATCCGCCCGACCACCATCTCCGGCTCCGTGTCGAGCCGATCGGCGACCTCGCGGACCAGCTCCTGGCGGGTGATCGTCTCGCCCATCCCGGCGAGCACCGGGGCGATCTCGTCGAGCGCCCTGTCCCTCCCCGGAGGGCTGGCCAGATCGGCGTCGCCGAGGATCGCGCGCACGTGGAAGACCGGCAGCTCGATCGCGGTCGCGAGCAGCTCCCGCAGCCGCGCCGCGCCCTCCTGCTCCCGCAGCATGTCGGCCGGATCCTCGCCCGCCGGCATCGCGGCGGCGAGCAGGCGCAGGCGGCCGCTGCCGGCGACCCGCTGGGCCCGCAGCATCGCCTCCCGCCCCGCCCGGTCGGCGTCCAGCGCCAGCACCACCTCCTCCGCCCAGCCGCCCAGCAGCCGCAGCTGCTCGGGCGTGATCGCAGTGCCCATAACGGCGACCGCCTCCTCGACGCCCGCCTGGTGCAGGGCGAGCACGTCCGTGTAGCCCTCGACCACCACCGCGCGCCCACCTCGCGCGATCGTCGCCCGCGCCCGGTCGATGCCGTACAGGGTCTCGCTCTTGCGGTAGAGCTCCCCCTCGGGCGAGTTCAGGTACTTCGGCTTCGCGTCGGCCCCCATCCCGCGCGCGCCGAAGCCGACCACGCGCCCGCGGTGGTCGCGCACCGGGAAGGCGATCCGGGCCCGGAAGCGGTCGTAGTGGCTGCCCGGCTTGTTGCGCGAGCGCTGGATCAGCCCCGCGGCGAGCAGCTCGTCGATGCTGAAGCCCGCCCGCTGCCCGCGCACCAGCAGCGAGTCCCAGACGCTGGGCGCGAAGCCGACCCCGAAGGCGCGCAGCACCTCCTCCCCGAGCCCTCGCTCCTCGATCAGATACGACCGCGCCCGCTTCGCTTTCGGCGACTCCCACAGGTACGCCTCGTAGAAGTTGGCCGCGCGCTCCAGCGCCTCCCCGAGCCGCCCCCGCCGCCGCCGCCGCGCCTCCGCCTGCGGATCCTCGCGCTCGCGCTCCAGCTCGACTCCGTAGCGCTCGGCGAGCGCCTCCACCGCGTCGGGGAAGCTGAGCCCCTCCTTCTCCTGCACGAAGCGGAAGGCGTCCCCGCCCGCCTCGCAACCGAAGCAGTAGTAGAAGCCGTCCCGGGGCTTGACCGAGAACGACGGCGTGCGCTCGTCGTGGAAGGGGCAGAGGCCGACGAAGCGCTCGCCCTGGCGCCGCAGGTCGGTGTAGGCGGAGACGATCTCGACCATGTCCGCCGCCTCGCGGACGCGGTCGATCGTCTCGGAGGTGAAGCGGCCGCCGCTCAGAGCTTCGATTCCTCGGGCAGGGCGATGCGCCGGAACGTCGCGATGCAGAATCGGTCCGTCATCCCGGCCACGTAGTCGACCACCCGCTGCAGGTCGTCGTCGCCCGGGTGCTGCTCGGGGACCAGCTCGGGCTGCTCCAGGTAGTGATCGAGCAGCGCGCTCAGGGCGAGCTCGACGCGGTCGCGCTCGGAGCGCGCCGCCGGGCCCAGGTAGACGTTGTCGAACATGAACTTGCGCAGCCGCAGCATCGCCCCGCCGAGCTCCTCGCTCTGGACGATGTCGCCGGCCTCGCGGGAGCGCTCGACGATGTCGGTGACGAGGGCGTCGATGCGCTTCGGGCCGGTCGGGCCGAGCAGCTCGATCTCGCGCGCGGGCAGGTCGGCGGCCGTGATCACGCCGGCCCGCAACGCATCGTCGATGTCGTGGTTGATGTAGGCGACCCGGTCCACGAGCCGCAGGACCCGTCCCTCCAGCGTGCGCGGCTTCGTGGGGCCGGTGTGGTTGAGGATCCCGTCGCGCACCTCCTCGGTGAGGTTCAGGCCGTGCCCGTCGTGCTCGAGGACCTCGACGATCCGCAGCGAGTGCTCGTTGTGGTGGAAGCCGGGGCCGCCCCGCTGCTTGAGCGCCGTGTCCAGGATCTCCTCGCCGATGTGGCCGAAGGGGGCGTGGCCGAGGTCGTGGCCGAGCCCGATCGCCTCGGTCAGATCCTCGTTCAGCCCCAGCGCCCGCGAGACGGTGCGGGCGATCAGGCAGGTCTCCAGCGTGTGGGTGAGCCGCGTCCGGTAGTGGTCGCCCTCGGGCGCGATGAAGACCTGCGTCTTGTGCTTCAGCCGCCGGAAGGCCTTCGAGTGGGCGATCCGGTCCCGGTCGCGGCTGAACGGGGTCCGCAGCGGGCTGTCGGGCTCCGGGCGCTCCCTGTGGGCGGGATAGGAGCGCGTGGCGAGCTCCCAGAGAAACTCGTCCTCCTGGGCGCTGATCCGTTCCGCGAAGCCCGCCTGCGACGCCGTGTCCGCCGATGCCTCCACGACTCGAATACTAGGTCGCGACGCAACGTCCCCCGGGATCCCCGCCGCGCCGAGCTTGCAGTTGCCCGGAAATGCCGGCGGAACCCGGAGGTCCCGCCGCGCCGAGCTTGCAGTTGCCCGGAAATATCACCGGAAAGCGCAGGGTCATGGCGATCCGGAGGCCCTCGCCGCGCCGAGCTTGTGGTTTCCCGGAACTATCACCGGGAAGTCCAAGGTCGCGAGGGGGCGTGGGGTCGTGCCGTGCTCTCGCGAGGGGGCGTGGGGTCGTGCCGCTCAGGCGAGCGGGCGCAGGCGCACCTGGGCGTGGTGGGCGAGCGTGTCGCCGATCGCGCGCTCGACCTGGCGCAGCTCCGCCTCGCCGGCCGTCGGGTGCTCGGCGAGCGGGCGCCCGAGCGCGTCGGTCATGAACTCGTGCGCCCCCGGCGAGAGCGGGAAGCCGCTGCCCTCGCAGGCGCCGCAGACGACCCCGCCGGCGGCGCCGGAGAAGGCGACCAGGCCCTCGCGCTCGCCGCAGCGCGCGCAGGCCCCGAGCTCGGGCGAGAAGCCGGCCGCGAGCGCCAGCTTGATCCGGAAGGTGAGGCCGAGCGCGCGCAGCTCCTCCGGGCCCGGCGCGGCGGCGCCCGCGGGGCGGTCGAGCTGCGTCAGCACGCGGCAGAGAAGGTTGTAGGCGGGGCGGTTCGGCTCGGCCGCGTCGAGCAGGCGCAGGACCGCGTCGCAGGCGCGCGCGGCCCCGTCGAGGGCGGGCCCACGGGAGCGCAGCTCGGGATAGCCGTCGACGGTCGCGGCGGCGGTCACCGTGCAGAGCTCGCCGCGCCCCTCGTGCAGGCCGAGCTCGAGGCGGAAGAAGGGCTCCAGGCGGCCGCCGAAGCGCGAGCGCGGCCGCCGGGAGCCCTTCGCGATCGCGTTAACCCGCCCCCGCTCGGCCGTGTAGAGGTGCAGGATCCGGTCGGCCTCCCCGTAGCGGAGGCTGCGCAGGACGATCGCCTCGCTCTTGAAGCTGCCGGGCATGCACCCAGGATGACGCCCGCCGGGGCGGCGCCCAGCACGAGACCGACTTTTTGTGCACTAGAGAGCGAAAAGATCGGGTTCGTGAGCTATGCCGAGGCGGAGCTCTGCCGGACGGCGTCGCGGACCGCGGCGGCGATCGTCGCGGCCGCCATCGAGCCGACCCGCATCACCGTCAGCGGGTCGCCCTTCGCCTCGCCGGAGGCGAGGCAGAAGACGATGTCGCCGTCGAAGGGGGTGAAGACCGGGTCGATCGCCCGCGCCAGCCCGGCGCTCGCCATGCGGGCGACCTTGGCGCAGGAGACCTTGTCCAGCGCCGCGTCGGTGAGCACGCAGGCGAGCGTGGTCGCCTCGCGCTCGCCCCAGCCCTCGGGCCCGGCGCCGGAGGCGATCATGTCGTAGGTACGGCGCTGCTCGCCGCTCGCGTCGCGCGGGCCCGCCAGCAGGCCGCCGTCGGCGTCGATCACGTCGCCGCTCGCGTTCACCACCGCCAGCGCGGCGACGGTCTCCCCCGCCCCGCTGACCGCCGCCGCGTAGCCGATCCCGCCCGGGGACTCGCCCTCCGGCCCCAGCGCCTTGGCGACACCCGCTCCGCGGCCGGCGCCGACGAGGCCGCGCTCCGGAATCCCCCCGCGCGCCGCCTCGCAGGCCGCGTAGCCGCTCTCGGCGGTCGGGCGCGGCGCGGGCGGCCCACCGCCCTCGGCCTCCGGGGGCAGGTCGTAGATCACGGCGGCCGGGACCAGCGGCACCACGCCGCCGGGGGTGCGGAAGCCGCGGCCGCGCTCCTCGCACCAGCGCATCACCCCGTCCGCGGTCGCGAGCCCGTGCGCGCTGCCTCCCGAGAGCACGACCGCGGTCGCCTCCTCGGGGTTCGCCAGCGGCGCGACGATCTCCGTCTCGCGGCTGCCCGGCCCGCCCCCGCGCACGTCGAGCCCGGCCCGCGCGCCGGCGGGCGGCAGGATCACCGTGCAGCCGGTGGCCGCGCCGGTCCAGTGTCCGATCGCGAAGCCCTCCGGGGGCGGCGGCAGGCTCATCGCGCGCCCCCCGCGCGGCGCTCGCCCCCCGCGCGGCGCGCGGCGCCCCTCGCCTTGCCGGGCCCCCTCGCCTTGCCCGCGGGCCGCGCTCTGCTCATCCGCCGCCGCCGCAGGCGCGACTGGCAGGCGGCGCAGAAGTAGGTCGAGCGACCGGAGACGACGATGCGGCTGATCGGCCCGCCGCAGCGGACGCACTCCTCCCCCTCGCGCGTGTGGACCAGGAACTCGTCCTGCATCGAGCCCTGCTCGCCCCGCGCGTCGCGGTAGTCGTCGATCGAGGCGCCGCCACGGCGCAGGCCCTCCTCGAGCGCCGCGACGATCCCCTCGCGCAGCGCCTCCCAATGCGGCTCCCGCATCGACCCCGCCGGAGAGAGGGGGTGCAGCTCGGCCCTGAACAGCGCCTCGTCGGCGTAGATGTTGCCGATCCCCGCGATCGCGCGCTGGTCGAGCAGAAACGACTTGAGCGGCGCCCGGCGCCCCTCGGCGAGGCGGCCGATCAACTGCGCGGTCAGCGCGCCCCCCAGCGGCTCGACCCCGACGCGGGCGTCGAGGTACTCGCGCAGCTCGGCGGTCCCCAGCAACGACGCGTGGCCGAAGCGCCGGGGGTCGGTGAAGCGCAGCAGGCGCCCGTCGTCGAGATCGAGCTCGGCCCGCAGGTGCCTGGGCGCGGTCGGCGCCGGGTAGAGCCGCTCGCCGCCGAAGCGCCGTCCCTCCCCCTCCGGCGAGTCGGCGAGCAGCAGGTTCCCGGTCATCCGCAGGTGCATGAGCAGGGTCGCCCCCCGGTCCAGCTCCAGCAGCAGGTACTTGCCGCGGCGGCGCACCCCCTCGATCGCCCGCCCGACGAGGCCCGCCTCGACCTCCGCCGGAGGGACGGGCCGCGTCCAGCGCTCATCCAGCACGCGGGCCCCGAGGATGCGCCTCCCCCTGAGCTCCGGATCAAGCTGGCGTCTGATCGTCTCGACCTCGGGCAGCTCCGGCATCCGTTGAAGCCTATGTACTTCTCCAGCCGGCGCAAGATCACGCCCGCGGGCGGGGTTTGAAAGCGGAGCCGGGGCGGTATCGTCGAAAGACTGGCTCCATGGCACGCGCGATCTGGACAGGGTCGATCACGTTCGGGCTTCTGAACGTCCCGGTGAAGCTCTACTCGGCGGTCAGCTCGAGGGCGCTCCGCTTCCGCGAGCTGCGCGACGACGGCTCGCGGGTCCGCCATCGCCGCGTCGCCGAGGAGGACGGCGAGGAGGTCCCCTACGAGCGCATCGTCAAGGGCTACGAGATCGCCCCGGACGAGTACGTCGTGCTCACGCGCGAGGAGCTCGAGGCGCTCGACCCCAAGCGCAGCAAGGCGATCGAGATCGAGGACTTCGTCGACCTCGACCAGATCGACCCGATCTACTTCAACCAGCCCTACTACCTCGGCCCGGCGCCGGGCGCCGAGCGCGCCTATGCACTGCTCGCCAAGGCGATGGCCGAGCAGCACAAGGTCGCGATCGCCCGCTTCGTGCTCCGCAACCGGGAGAGCCTGGCGGCGATCCGGGCCAGCGCCGACGGCGTTCTGACCCTGGAGACGATGCGCTTCGCCGACGAGGTCGTGCAGCCGGCGCAGCTCGAGGGCGAGCTCGGCGATGGCGACGCCCCGGCCCCCAAGGAGCGCGAGGTGGAGATGGCGAAGGCGCTGATCGAGTCGCTGGCCACCGATTTCGATCCGACCTCCTACCGCGACCAACATCGCGAGCAGCTCCTGGAGCTGATCGAGCGCAAGGCGCAGGGCGAGAAGATCGTCGCCCCGGCGGGCGAGGAGCCGGAGCCGACCAAGGCCCCCGACCTGATGGCGGCGCTCGAGGAGTCGCTGGCCGCGGTCAAGGGCGAGGAGCTCGGCGGCGGCGCGAAGCGGCGCTCCGGGGGTAAGCGGGCCGCCGCCGGCAAGGCCAAGGGCGGCGCGAAGAAGGCCGGGTCGAGCTCCAAGTCCTCCTCCGGATCGAAGTCCTCCTCGAAGCCGAAGTCGTCCGCCTCCAAGTCGTCCGGCAAGTCGAAGGGCTCGGGCAGCAAGGGCGGGAAGGCGAAGCGCCGGTCGCGGGCCAAGGCGGGCAGCTAGAGGTCGACG
>CAZARJ010000002.1:36476-38868 GCA_964487515.1 uncultured Conexibacteraceae bacterium
GGCGGGAAGGCGAAGCGCCGGTCGCGGGCCAAGGCGGGCAGCTAGAGGTCGACGGCCGGCAGCTGTCGGTCACCAACCTCGACAAGGTCCTCTACCCCGAGGCGGGCTTCGACAAGGGCGCCGTCCTCGACTACTACGGGCGCGTGGCGCCGGCCATGCTCCCCCACCTGCGCGGGCGGGCGCTGACGGTGGTCCGCTATCCGAACGGCGTCGAGGGCAAGCACTTCTTCGAGAAGCGCTGCCCCGGCCACCGGCCGGACTGGGTCCGGACCGAGCGCGTCTGGGCGGGCCGCCGCGCCGGCGAGATCGACTTCTGCGTCTGCGACGACCGCCCCACCCTGCTGTGGCTCGCGCAGCTCGCGGCGCTCGAGCTGCACCCCTCGCTGGCCCTGGCGGCGGACGTACAGCGGCCGACCGTGCTGGCCTTCGACCTCGATCCCGGCGAGCCCGCCACGATCGTCGCCTGCTGCCGCGTCGCCCTCATGCTGCGCGAGCTCTTCGGCGGATTCGGCCTCCGCTGCTTCCCGAAGACGTCCGGCTCGAAGGGGATGCAGGTCTACGTGCCGCTCAACGGCGAGGCCACGTACGAGACGACGAAGCCCTACGCGCGCGCCGTCGCCGAGGCCCTGGAGCGCTCCCACCCCGACCTCGTCGTCTCGCGCATGACCCGCAGCCTGCGCCCGGGCAAGGTCTTCGTCGACTGGAGCCAGAACACGGCCACGAAGACGACCGTCGCCGTCTACTCCCTGCGCGCCCGCCCCCGGCCGACGGCCTCCACCCCGATCACCTGGGACGAGGTGGAGGACGCCCTCGCCGCCGAGGATCCCGGCCAGCTCCGCTTCGAGGCCGCCGAAGTCCTCGAGCGCGTCGACCGCCACGGCGACCTCTTCGCCCCGGTCCTCGAGCTCGAGCAGGAGCTCCCCGACGCAGCTGGCTGATCGCCGTCGCGGATTGAGACCGCTGATTCGTCAGGTGGTCGCCGGGATCGTCAGGTGATCACCGGGATCGGCGGAGGAGTCGCGACGCCCTGCCAGGGTCGAATAACTGCGAATAGTCAGCAGTTATTCGCACTTCGGGCGCTTGTCACGCCGGGAGCGACGGCGCCTTGCGCGGCTGACTCTCAGAGCTGCTGGCGGAGGACGGGGTTGCGGGCGGCGGCGGCCTCGTCGAGGCGGCGGACGGGCGTTGTGTGGGGGGCCTGACGGGCGATCTCGGGGTCGCGCTCGGCCTCGGCGAGGATCGCCTCGACCGCGTCGGCGAAGGCGTCCAGGGACTCGCGCGTCTCGGTCTCGGTCGGCTCGACCATCAGCGCCTCCTCGACGAGCAGCGGGAAGTAGACGGTCGGCGGGTGCATGCCGTGGTCGAGCAGCCGCTTGGCGAGATCGAGGGTGCGGATGCCCAGCTCCCGCTTCGCCCCGCGCCCCGAGAGGACGAACTCGTGCATCGGGCGGCGCTCGAAGGCGAGCGGCAGGTACTTGCCGGCGCGGCCCTCGCGCAGGCGGGCGAGCAGGTAGTTGGCGTTCAGCACGGCGACGTCGGAGGCGTCGGCGAGTCCGTCGCCTCCGAGGCTGAGGATGTAGGCGTAGGAGCGCACGAAGACCCCGTAGTTGCCCTGGAAGCCACGCAGGCGGCCGATCGTCTCCGGGTGCTCGGCGGCGCCTTCGAGCTCGAAGCGGGCGCCCCCCTCCCCGTTCCCCTCGGCGCGCCGCACGCGCGGCACCGGCAGAAACGGGGCGAGCCGGTCGGAGACGGCGATCGGCCCGGCGCCGGGGCCGCCTCCCCCGTGCGGCTGGCTGAACGACTTGTGGAGGTTGACGTGGACGATGTCGAAGCCCATGTCGCCGGGCCGCGAGCGGCCCATGATCGCGTTCAGGTTGGCCCCGTCGTAGTAGAGCGTCCCGCCGGCCTCGCGCACCGTCGCGGTGATCTCGGCGATGTCGGGGTCGAAAAGCCCGAGCGTGTTCGGGTTCGTCAGCATCAGGCAGGCGACGCGCTCGTCGGTCTTGGCGCGCAGGTCGTCGAGGTCTACCCCGCCCTCCGCGTCGGTCGCGACCTTGACGACCTCGTAGCCCGCCATCGTCACCGAGGCCGGATTGGTCCCGTGGGCGGTGTCAGGGGTCAGGACGCGCCGCCGCTCGGCGCCCTCCCCGCGCGCGGCGTGAAAGGCGCGCGTGAGCAGCAGCCCCGCGAGCTCCCCCTGCGAGCCCGCGGAGGGCTGCAGGCAGACGTGCGGCAGCCCGCAGAGCTCGCTCAGGGCCCGCTCCAGCGACCAGATCAGCTCCAGCGCGCCCTGGGCCCGGGCCGGTCGCTGGGCCGGGTGCAGCCGGGCATGGCCGGGGAGCGCCGCGACCCGCTCGTTGAGCCGCGGGTTGTGCTTCATCGTGCAGGAGCC
>CAZARJ010000003.1:0-35697 GCA_964487515.1 uncultured Conexibacteraceae bacterium
CCACGATGATCGCCAGCGACAGCAACGAGGTCTGGAGGCTGAGCAGGAGCGCCTCACGCGCTCCCTCGCGCCCCAGAGCCGAGAGCAGCTCGCCGGGGCCGGCCTGGACGAAGATGGCGACGAGCGGCAGCGCCAGGAAGGCGAGCAGGATCGTCAGCGTGAGCCCGGCGACGGCGCGGAACGTGGGCGTCGAGCTCATCCGGCTCACCTCCGGGGCAGGCCGAACCCCGCGCCGGTGAGCACCTTCTGCCCCTCGGGCTCGAGGAGGCCCTCGACGTAGCGCTGCGCGAGCATGGGTTGCGGCGCACCGGCGCCGACCGCGATTGCATAGGCAACGTCCGGGCTAGCCGCCTTCGGGATGTCGACCTCCTCCAGCCGCCCGCTGGAGGAGGCGACGTCGCTGCGGTAGACGAAGCCGGCATCGACCGCGCCCTGGGTGAGCTTGCCGACGATGCCGCCGACGTCGGGCTCCTCGGAGGCCACGTTGGCGAGGATCGCCTTCGAGGCGCCCGGGCCGAGGGCACCCAGCACCTCGCGGGTGTAGCGGCCGACCGGAACGTCCTCGTCGCCGATCGCGATCTGCAGGCCGGGCTCCTCGAGATCCTCCACCGAGTCGATCTCGGAGCCCTGCGGCACGCCGACGACGAGCCGGTTGGTGACGAGCTGCCGCGGCTTCTCGACCAGGCCGTCCCGGAACAGCTCCCCCGGGAGCGAGAGGTTCGCGGCCGCGTAGACATCGGGCGTGACCCCCTGGCGGATCTGCGCGGCGAGATCGTCGGAGCCGGCGAACGAGTAGCGGACGTCGGCGTAGTCGATCTCCTTGGCGTAAGCCTCGAACGCCGGGCCCAGCGACGAGGCCCCGAAGACGACCAGCTCCGGGCGATCCGCGGCGGAGCCAGAGCTCGCGGCGGCGCCGTCGTCGCCGCCGCAGCCGGCCGGCAGCGCGACCGCCAGCAGCGCCGCGCAGGCAGCGCCCACCCGCAGCGCCGCCCGCCCCGCTGCTGCGCTCCGCGTCATCCGCCGCGCTGGACCATCACCGACGTCGCCTTCACCATCGCCACCGCCTCGACGCCCTCCGCCAGGCCGAGCTCCTCGACCGAGTCCCGGGTGATCGCCGCGGTGACGCGATGGGGACCGGCCTCGATCTCGACCAGGGCCATCACCCCGTCGACCTCGACCGAGACGACCCGGCCGGCGAACCGGTTGCGGGTCGAGAGCGCGTCGCCGGTGCGATGCCGCTCGGGCGAGCCCCGCAGGCGCTCGACCTCGCTCACGGGCACGCGGCGGCGCCCGTTCGCGTCGCGGTCGGTGCGCAGCTTCCCGTCCCGGTCCCAGCGACGCAGCGTGTCGACGCTCACGTCGAGCTGCTTGGCGGCCTCCCCGAGGCTGAAGTCGCTCTCCATCTGCCTAAGCATTGCATAGGCAGCGGAGGAGACATACGCACCTTCCCACCACATGGAAGCGCCGGGGCCCCCGCGCGAAGCGGAGTGACCCCGGCGCGGAAGCCGGACTGCTCGCCCGCGGGCTACATGGCCCGGCGGACTTCCTCCCAGCGCGCGGTGAGCGCGAAGAGGATGAGCACGTCGATCGCGATCAGCATCAGGCTGAGCAGCGGCCTCGCCGGCAGCACGACCACCTGCGCGGCCGCGTTCCAGAAGACGAGGAAGATCGCGAACCAGCGCGCCCAGTCGCTCACGTTCACCAGACCCCAACCGGCGGTGACCATGAGGACGCCGAAGATGATCCAGATCACGCCCCAGGCCGTGAAGTCGAAGAGGATCAGGCTGCCGTCGTCGATCGCCCAGTAGGTGTCGCTGAACAGCGCCGCCAGGCCGCCGATCACGTTGAAGACGCCGATCAGCATCATGACCACGGCCGCGAACGCCACCCAGGTGGCCCAGCCCTGGCCGCCGCCTCTGAGCTGCCTGTCGTCGGTTGTCTCGGTCATCTCTCGCTCCCTTGTCTCTCGTCCGGCTCGCCGGACCTATTCCAAGCTGGGACTAGCTCCCGAGCGTCTTCGCCTTGGCGCGCGCCGGCTCCTCGTCGCCGATCACGCCGCGGGAACCTCACCGAACCAGATACCGGCCAGAACCACAGCACGCTCCTGAGTCGGGAAACCAGCCTCTCCCAAATACGCCGCGGCCGGTCGCACTCCTCCCCGCGTCCCGCGCATCGCCGCCTCCCCGCCACCGGATCTGACGCCTTGCGCCACCTCGGCGGACTCCTGGCCCGGGCCCCGCCTTACGCGGCCGCCGGGAGCAGGGCTCCGGCGGCGATCCAGCTCGGCTCGGGCCAGCGCTGGAGGGTCTTGGCGTCGCGCATCAGCTTCTCGACGCCGGTCTCGTGCATGTAGCCGGTGCCGCCGAAGACCTGGACCGCGTCGGTCGCCGTCGCCACCGCGGCGTCGGCGGCGGCCACCTTGGCGGCGGTCGTCTCGGCGTCCCCGGGGTAGGGGCCCGGCGGCGAGGCCGCGAGGCGCACGGTCATCGCCGTGAGCATGTCGTGGACGGCGTCGTGCTCGATGATCGGCACGCCTCCCTGCACCCGCTCGGAGGCGTAGGCGAGCGCCATCGCCCGGGCGCGGCGCGCGATCCCGCGGGCGATCGAGGCGGCGCCGGCGCGCAGCAGCGTCAGGGGGGCGCGCGCCGGCCCCTGCTCCGCGGAGGCTTCCGCGACGGGCCTGACCCCGGCGAAGCCGACCCGCGCCGGCGCCGCGGCCCGCAGCCCGAGCTGCGGATCGGTGGGCTCGACCGAGACGCCGTCGGCGCCGGCGGGGACCATGAGGATCGGCCCGGCGGCGGCGCGCCCGGCGATCACGAAGCGGTCGGCGCCCGCCGCCCCCAGCGCCGGGTCGAGCGCGCCCTCGAGCACGGCCCGCTTGCGCTTGCGGCCGACCTCGATCCGCGCCGCGGTCGGCAGCTCCGCGGCCGGGAAGGGAAGCAGCGCCCAGCGGTCGTCATCGCCGATCTCGGCGGCGAGCTCCGGCGGCAGCGCGGCGAGCGCGGCGTTGGCGAGCAGGACGAGGAGCGCCACGCCGCCGTCGCCGGTCGCGATCTCCTCGAGGCAGGGCAGCAGCGTCTCGAGGTCGAGCCCCGCTCCCCCCTCCTCGGCCCCGAGCAGCGCCCGGTCGAAGCCGACCTCGCGGATCAGCCCCCAGGCCTCCTCGCGCGCCCCCGGCCGGCTCTCGTCGAGCGCCGCCGCCCGCGGGAGCAGCTCGCGCTCCGCCAGCTCCTTCGCGACGGCGACGATCTCGCGCCGCTCGGCCCCGGCGTCCGCGGCGATCGCCGCGCCGGCTGTGCCGAGCGCGCTCATCCCCCACCTCCCGCCGGCGCCGCCGCACCGTTGCCGTTCATCGCCGGCAGAGCGCTCATCTCCTCCCCCGCGATCAGGGTCCGGAACACCTCGAGCCGGTTGAGCTGGTTGGTGCCCTCGTAGATCTGGGTCAGCTTGGCGTCGCGCCAGAGCTTCTCCAGCTCCGCCCGGACCGGGGCGTCGGTCAGCCCGGCCAGCTCCAGGGCCGAGTCGGTGACGCGCATCGCGACGTCGCCGCCCCGCGCCTTGGCCAGCGAGGAGAGGCCGAGCGAGCGCGAGACGGTGCGGTCGTCGGTGAGCCGGCGCAGCAGGCGGATCGTGGCGTCGCGCGCCTGCGGGGAGGCGAGCATCCGGCGCGTTCCCGTGCGGCGGCTGAGCGAGCGCGGCAGCAGGCCGAGCCCGCGGGCGAGCGGGTGGTCCATGGCGCCGCCGAAGGCGGCCAGGTCGAGCTCCACCGCGGCGTCCATGTAGGCCTGTCGGGCGAGGTGGATCTCCTCCAGCATCCCCGCCAGCCGTAGCTGCACGTGCTGGCGCTCCAGCAGCGGGGCCGCGTCCGGGTCCGTGCGCAGCCAGCCGAGCAGGCGCTCGTAGGCGCCGCGCGCGATGCCCGTCGCGATCGCGCCCACCGGCGGACGCGAGGCGGCGAGCACCATCAGCGTCGCCCCCGCCCCGTCGCCGACCCGGGAGACGACCCGCTCGGAGGGAACGAAGACGTCGTCGAAGACGAGCTCCGCCGCGTGGCAGGCGCGCTGGCCCATCTTATGCTCGACCCGGCCGACCGAGAAGCCCTCGCTGCGCGAGTCGACCAGGAAGCAGGTCCACGTCTCGCGGTGCCGCTTCGGGTCGACCGGCATCAGCACGGTGAGCCAGCGGGCGACGCTGCCGTTGGAGATGAAGCGCTTGACGCCGTTGAGCGCGAACCCGCCGGGGACCGGTCGGGCGTGGCTGGAGATCCGCGCTCGCTCGAGCAGGTCGAGGTCCTCGACGTCGGTGCCCGCATCGGGCTCGGTCAGCGCGCACGCCATCAGCTCCGGCTCGCCGCGGCGCGCGGCGTCGGCGATGCCGGCGAGCAGCTCCCAGTGCGCGGGCCCGGCGATCAGCAGGGGCGCGATCCCGAGCGCGTGGGCGCCGACGATGTTGGCGATCCCGGGGCAGGCCGCGCAGAGCTCCTCCATGACCACCGCGGTCTGCACCGCCAGCCCGCCCGCTCCGCCCGCCTGGGCGGGGATCAGCAGGTCGAGGAGGCCGAAGGCGCCGGCCTCGCGGACCAGCTCCCAGTCGAAGTAGGCGGGATCGTCGGAGGCCAGCCGGTCGATCTCCAGCGCCCGCGGCCGCACGTGCCGGTCGGCGAAGGTGCGCGCCCGCAGCCGCAGCGGCTCGAGCTCGCGGATGCGGTTGCGGCGGCGCCCTTCGAGCTCGAGCAGCCGCGGGAACGCCTCCTTCAGCGAGGGCGGCGCCGCGGAGGGGGCCAGGGCTGTCACGACCGCTCCCGTCCCTAACCGGCCGCCGCCGCTTCGCGGTCCCCGGTCAGCGCCTCGAGGCGGCGGATCTGCGGCAGGCTCAGGTGCTCGGGCCCGTAGAGGATGCCCTCGAAGCGGGCCATGAGCTCGTAGTAGAGGGAGCGCCGCGAGAGCAGCATCCCGTCCAGCTCGCGGGCGATCGGGTGCCGCGATCCAAGCGTCAGCTCGGCCGCCCCGGGCCGGAACGAGCGCCCGCTGGCGATCGCGTTGAGCTTGAACTCCGAGCTCTGCGGCTGGCGGTCCATCCAGAGGTGGCTGAAGACCTGCATCTCGCCGCTCGCCGGCGTCCGGATCAGGGCCCCGTCCAGGGTCAGGATCGGCTCCTGCCCCTCGGCCAGCTCGCAGCGCCGGCGCCCGCCCGACTCCTCGAAGTCGATCGCGGCGATGAACTTGGGGTAGTTGTAGAGCTCGACGCCGCCGGCGCGGGCGATCTCGGTGGTCACCGGCAGATGGTGGACCCAGGCGTGGAGCTGGCGCCGCCGCAGGCCGCCGAGCAGCGCCCTGCCCGGCGGGTTGGGCGCGAACCAGGGGTCGCTGAGCACGATCGAGATCGCGAGCTCGTTGTAGGGGCCGATGTCGGTGTCGCGGTACTCGAAGCAGCTCACGCCCACCGCGCCGACTCCGGGCGCCAGGCGGGCGGGGGTGAACCGGGGATCGGGGAGCGCCGCCCTCAGCGCGCGCAGCGACGCCGGGAAGACGGCCGTCTGCGCGGTCCCGTCGTAGTAGAAGATCGGCAGCTTCGCGGGCTCGCCACTGAGCGTCGCGTCGAGCTGGAACACACCGTCGAAGAAGGGGGAACGTGGAGCCATGCACGCAGGATGGACCCGCCGCCGTGCCCGTACATCCGTATCCGGCACGCTACCCGCGCGGTCATCGGTCCCCCGGGTATCCGGGCGCGCGGTGGGTGGGGCGGCGCGCCCCGGTTGTCGCTCTAGCCGCCGATCGCGCTCATCGAGCGCGGCGGGGGGCGGAACCCCGGCTCGCCGACGTGGTGCTTGAGCTCCTTGCGCCAGACGGCGTCGCGGATGATCCGCTCCAGCTCGTCGTCGCCGGCTCCGGCCCGCATGGGCTCGCGCAGGTCGGTCTCGTGGATCGAGAACAGGCAGGTCCGCAGCTTGCCCTCGGCGGTGAGGCGGATCCGGTTGCAGTCGGCGCAGAACGGCTCGCTGACCGGGTTGATGAAGCCGATCTCGCCCTTGCCGTCGGCGAAGCGGTAGACCCGCGCCGTGGCGGAGGGCTCGCGCTCGAGCTCGACGAGGGGATGGCGGCGCTCGATCAGCTCCCGCACCTCGGCCCCGGTGAGGACCGAGTCGGGCTCCCAGGCGCGGTCGGCGTCGAGCGGCATGAACTCGATGAAGCGGACCTGGTAGTCGGTGCTGCGGGCGAAGTCGGCGAAGGCGTCGACCTCCTGCTCGGTGAAGTCGCGCATCGCGACCGCGTTGACCTTGATCGGGCGCACGCGCTCGTGGGCGCCGATCGCCTCCAGGCCGCGCAGGACCCGGGGCAGCGCGTCGCGGCGCGTGATCTGGAAGAAGCGGTCGCGGGCCAGGGAGTCGATCGAGACGTTGACGCGGTCGATCCCGGCCTCGACCAGGGCGTCGGCATCGCGGTCCAGCAGGTAGCCGTTCGTGGTCAGCGAGAGGTCGTTGATCCCGTCGATCGCGGCCAGCATCCCGACCAGGCGCGGGAACTCGCGCCGCACGAGCGGCTCGCCGCCGGTCAGCCGCAGGTCCTCGATCCCCAGGCGGACGAAGATCGTCACCAGGCGCTCGATCTCCTCGAAGCTCAGCACCTGGTCGCGCTCGAGCCACGGCAGCCCGTCGGCCGGCATGCAGTACTGGCAGCGGAAGTTGCAGCGGTCGGTGACCGAGACCCGCAGGTCTGAGATCAGGCGGCCGTGCGCGTCGCGCAGCGGCCCCTCTCCCCCATCCTCGCGCGATTGCTCGACCGTGCTGCCCATGGACCCATGGTGCCTGATCCCGCCCACGGCCGCCTTCATCCGGGGCCCGGCTTTCATTTCCGCCCCGCGGGCTTTCGCCGGCGCCGCACCCAGCGCAGCGGCATCAGCGAGAGCAGCGACCGGCTGCCGAGCGCGTCGCGGTCCTCGCGGTCGAGCGCGCGGGCGTAGCGGCGGGCGTCCGCGGGGCTCGCGTAGCGACGCTCGCCGCCGGCGCCGCAGCCGCGCTCGCAGGACCAGCGCAACGTGCTCCCCTCGGCCGTGAACCGCGGCCGGTGACCGAACACCCGGCAGCTCAGCGCCGGCACGACGCGCTCAATCGCCGTCCCCGGAGCCGGGGCGCCGCGCGCCCGCATCGACGGCCTCGTCGTCGTGGCGGCCGGCCGGCGCGACGCGGTTGCGGGAGACCCGGACCACCGCGCCCTCCTCGATCGCCTCGCGCAGGGCGGCCCGGTAGCGGCCCGGGCCCCAGCGCGAGGCTCCGACCTCGCGCGCCAGCGTGCGCGTATCGACCTCCCCCGTGCGGCCGACCTCGCGCGCGATCCGGTCCACCTCCTCGTCGGTCCACTCCTGGCGCGGCTGCGCGGGATGGCCGAAGAACGGCGAGTAGGAGGCGCCGCTGCCGGGACCGAGGCGATAGCGCCGGCGGCCGCGGCGCTGGCGCAGCTCCCGCTCGCGGTGCCGCCGCTCGGCCCGCTCGCGCGCCTCGCGGGCCCGCCGGGCCTCCTCGCTCTCCTCGCCGGCCGGCTCCCCCTCTTCCTCGCGCTCAGCGTCCTCGGCGGTGAGCGGCTTGGCGATGTCCTCGAGCTGCTGCTGCTCGGCGCGCACCCCGAGGAAGAGCTCGACGATGCCCCCGAGCGCCATCACCGCGGCGCCGATCCAGTAGCCGATCGCGACGTTGGTCGGGTTGTTGGTCGAGGCCAGCGCCTCGAACACGAGCGGGCCGGCGATGCCGCCGATCGCGGTCCCGATCGCGTAGAAGAACGCGATCGCCAGCGCCCGCACCTCCATCGGGAAGATCTCGCTCACGGTCAGATAAGCGGAGCTGGCGCCGGCGGAGGCGAAGAAGAAGGTGACGCCGAGCGCGGCGATCAGGCCCCAGTCGCTGAAGCTCTCGCCCTTGAACAGGAAGGCGACGATCACCAGCAGCAGCGCCGAGGTCAGGTAGGTGCCGGCGATCATCGGCCGGCGCCCGATCGTGTCGAAGAGCCGCCCGAGCAGCAGCGGGCCGAGGAAGTTGCCGGCCGCGAAGACGGCGTAGAAGAGCCCGACCTTGCCCTCGGCGACGCCGAGGTAGGTGGTCAGCGTCAGCCCGAGGGTGAAGGTGACGGCGTTGTAGAGGAAGGACTGGCCGAAGAAGAGCGAGAGGCCGAGGATCGTGCGCTTGGGGTAGACGACGAAGGCGGTCTTGGCGATCTCGCGGAACGGGATCACGTGCCGCTGGCGGACGGTGATCGGCTCGCCGACGTCGTCGCTCAGCTCCTCGCCCGTCTCCTCGCGGACCTCCTCCTCGATCCCGTCGACGATCCGCTCCGCCTCCTCCTCGCGGCCGTGGATGAACAGCCAGCGCGGGCTCTCGGGGACGTGGCGGCGCACGAAGAGGATGCCGAGGCCGAGCAGGGCCCCCATCCCGAAGGCGACGCGCCAGCCGACGTCGGCGGCGAAGATCGCCTGGTCGAGGAAGATCAGCGAGAGCAGGCCGCCGCCCGCCGCGCCGAGCCAGTAGGAGCCGTTGATGATCAGATCGATGCGACCCCGGGCCCGTGCCGGGATCAGCTCGTCGATCGCGGAGTTGATCGCCGCGTACTCGCCGCCGATCCCGGCGCCGGTGAAGAAGCGCGCGATCAGAAACCACCAGGGGGCGAAGGAGAACGCCGTGGCCACCGTCGCGGCCAGATACAGCGCCAGGGTGAGCAGGAAGAGCCGCTTGCGCCCGAAGCGGTCGGTGAGCTGGCCGAAGAACAGCGCCCCCGTACAGGCGCCGACGATGTAGATCGACGCGGCGAGCGCGATGTGCTGGTTGGTGAGGTCGACCCCGCTCCCCTGGGCGACCAGGGTCGGGGCCAGGAAGCCGACGATCGTGACCTCGAGCCCGTCGAGGATCCAGACGGCGCCCAGCCCGACGACGATCCGCCAGTGGAAGTTGGACCAGGGAAGGCGGTCCATGCGGCCCGGGATGCGGGTCTCGATCGTGCCGGTCTCAGCGGATCCCATCGCCGGCCTCCGGCTGTATCCCGCCCGATTTCATGCCGCATCCCTACCCGGGAGAAAGCGGTCCGAATCCGCGCGCCCGGCGCGCGGGCGGACGCCTGCGCTCAGCGACGCAGGCAGTTGACCCGCCGCGGATCGGGCGGGAAGGTGAGATCGGCGATCACCGCGGTCTCCAGGTAGTCGTTCTCGCGCGCCTTGCCCGAGCCCGGAGCGAGCGCGCTGCCGATCCGCCGCAGCCGCTCGCGCGGGCCGTCGGGCGCCACCCAGGGGGCGAGCCCGAGGAACTCCCGCTTGCCGCCCGCGTAGACGCGCTCGCCGGCGGGATCGTTCTCCGGGGGGCCGGTCTGCAGCCGCGCGTTGCCGACGTAGTGGCAGCGGCGGCCGGCGTGCTTGCCGCGCCGGGGGCCGCGCAGGCCGCGCTGGGTGATCGCGGTCTGCCCGTCGAAGACGAGGTCGGCGAGGTTTCCGACCATGTGCGGGGTGACGTTGTAGTCGAAGGAGACCGCCGGGTCGGCGACCGCCCGCCAGGTCGAGCCCATCCATCCCAGCGGCTGCCAGGAGCCGGGCGGCGTCGCCCAGCGGCCCGGGTTGGCCTCGTCCTGCATGACCACGTTCGCGCCCAGCCGCTCGAGGCAGTGCATGTAGTGGGTGGCCGTGTCGGCGCAGGGGTTCTCGCCCTCCGGCATCGGCTCGCCGAACGCGGTCCCGTAGACGAACGCCGGCAGGCTGGTGGCGAAGGCGATCCGCGCCCTGCTGCCCGGGATCCGGTAGGGACGGACGTTCTCGACCGCGTCGGGGCCGTGGCTGGGGCCGGGCGTCAGCTGGATCAGCTGCTCGATCGGGGTCAGCGGCACCTTCTTGTTCGCGGCGGCCACGTTGCGCAGCATCGGCGGCCCGTCACGGGTGAGGTTCCGCGGGGCCCACAGGAAGGCCTCGTTGTAGACCTCGGGCGAGGTCGCGACGAAGGCGCTGCGGGGGCGCTTGACGTCCGGGTCGGCGAAGGTTGCGATCTCCTCCCCGTCCAGCGACTCGCGGAAGGCGGTCTGGTTGTTGGAGCCCAGGATGTAGACGCCGTAGCGGCGCGCCAGGTCGCTGAAGGCCTGCATCCAGCCGCGGGCGAAGGTGTCGGTCCCGGCGACGAAGGTCTTCGCGAACGCGGGCAGCTCCCCGAAGCGGTCCGCGTAGGCCTCCTCCTGCTCCCGGTAGGCGGCGCTGAGCGTGCCGATCGCGACCGCCACCCCGCACGGGGGCGGCACGTTCTCGCAGCCGGGGATCGCGCCCGGGTCCGCGAACAGCTCGCGGGTCGGCGCCCCGCGGCTGCCGGTGGCCAGGGTCATCAGCCCGACGTCCTCGGTCAGCGCGACCAAGTTCGGGTGCCGCTTCGACAGCCGCGGCTTCACGTACCTGCGGATCATGCACTCGATCTTGGTCCGGAACGAGCGGTAGCTGACCACGTTGGCGAGCTCCTGCTTGTACTGGAGCGCGAAGACGCGGATCGAGCCCTTGCCGCGGTGGAAGCTGTGGATCGGCGGAGCCACGTTGGACGCCCGGCTGGCGCGGCACGCCTTGTGGCTCGGCGGCGGCGGGATCCGGGGCGGCCGCGGGGAGGCCGCGCGCGCCGCGCGGCGCGCGCGGCGCGGATCGTCGGAGATCACCGCGTCGACGCCGCGCCTCGTGGCCGACCTGACCTGCCCCGCCCGGTTGAGCGTGAACGGCACCACCCGCAGGCCGCGGTCGTGCGCGTCGCGGATCGTGGCCCTGCTCACCGGCCACTGCGGCGAGACGTAGTCGGCGCCGATCCCGTCCGCCACCTGCGGGCCGATCTCGTTCAGGCCGGCGAGCGTGAGCAGCGCGGTCTCGCTGGAGTCGAAATGGCCGGAGTCCAGGAACGGCTGCAGGTTCGCGGGCAGGAAGCTCTGCACGATCAGCCGGTCGGGCGGGAAGCGCTGCGCCCGCAGCACCCGCATCACCTCGCGGGCGTGGGCCTCCGCCGCGCCGGCGTCGTAGCCGGGCTCGCCCGGGTAGTCGTTGATCTCGACGTTGATCCGCGCCCCGGCGCGGCGCGCCATCCGCACGATCCCGGCGAGGGTCGGCACGCGCGCCCGCCGCTTGTCCCGGGGCCGGAGACGGCGCGAGTTGCCCTCGGTGCCGAGCAGGTCGATCCGGCAGCGGCGGCGCAGCTTCCCGAGCGTCATCGCGGACACGGGCCCCGCGCAGTCGGTGGTCCGGTCGAGGTCCGGGTCATGCATCAGGACGGCGCGGCCGTCCTTGGTCAGCCGGGTGTCCATCTCGAGCACGAAGCCGCGCCGGGCGGCGTCCCGGTAGGCGGCGCGGGAGGCCTCCGGGTACAGGGGACGCTGCTTGCCGCGCTCGGTCTTCAGGGTGCCCCCGCGGTGGGCGTGGATGTAGGGCGACGCATCGGCGCTCGGAGCGTTCAGGGCGAGCGGGGCCAGGAGGCAGGCGACCGCGGAGCCCATCGCGACAGCGAGGGTCCAGAGCACCCGGCGCGGCGCGGGGGACGCCGCTCTCCCACTCCACTCCTCCACCGTCACGAGTGTAGCTTCACTTGACGGGGAACGGGCCCGCTCGAGGGGCGCGGCCGGCTGGAGCCGGGAACGCGGGCACGCCGCCGTGGGGGAGGCGGGAGTCGGCCCGCCGGCGTCGAACCGGTCTACGGGCAACTATCGGCGGCCCGCCGTGTTCCCCTCTGCGATGACCCACCGACGCTCAATCCCGCTGCTCACGGCGCTACTCGCCGGGCTGCTCGCCGGGCTGCTGATCGCGCTCGCCGCGGTCCCGCCCGACGCCGGCGCGCGCGCCAAGCGCTCGCTGCGCGGGATCGACGTCTCCCGCTTCCAGGGTCACATCGCCTGGCGCCAGGTGGGCAAGACGCAGATCCGCTTCGCCTACGTGCAGGCCACCCGGGGCAGCGGCCGCGACTGCGCCGTGGCGCCCGAGACCTGCGGGGCCGACCCCTACTTCAAGCGCAACTACCGGCGCGCCAAGGATGTCGGGATCAAGGTCGGCGTCTACCACCGGGCCTTCGCGAGCGGGCCGGGCCCGAAGGCCGCCCGCCGTGACGCCCGCGCCGAGGCGCGGCTGTTCGCGCGCACGGTGCGCAAGGTCCGCAAGCGCGACCTGCGTCCCGCCCTCGACGTCGAGCATCCCTTCGTGCGCCTGCGCGAGCGCTCGCTGCGGGTCTGGATCCGGACCTGGCTGCGGGTCGTGCAGCGGCGGCTGCGCGTGAAGCCGATCATCTACACGAACTACTCGAGCTGGCAGGCGACCGGCGACACGCGCGCCTTCGCGCGCAACGGCTACCGGCTCTGGGTGGCGAACTTCGATGTCCGCCGGCCGCTGGTGCCGGCGCGCAACTGGGCCGGGCGCGGCTGGTCGATCTGGCAGTTCACCAGCAGCGGCCGGGTACGGGGAATCGACGGCAACGTCGACAAGAACCGGCTTTCGCGCGGGTTCCGCGGCCTGCGGGCGCGCTGAGCGGGCGCGCCGTTTCGCGCCGGTGCGGCGCCCATCCACCGCCCCGCGCCCTCCCGCACCGGGCCGCCCCCCGCCCCCGCGGCGGCCGGCTCCCGGCGTCGATGTGCAACTGTGAACGGATGAGCGAACCCGCAAGCACAGGCGAATCGATCACCCCCGAGGGCCTCGCGGAGCTGCGTGCCGAGATCGAGCAGCTCGAGGGCCCGGCGCGCCGCGAGATGGCCGAGCGGATCAAGGCGGCGCGCGAGCTCGGGGACCTGAAGGAGAACGCCGACTACCACATCGCCAAGGAGGACCAGGCCCACCTGGAGACCCGCATCCAGCGGCTCCGCGCCCGCCTCCGCGACGCCGTCGTCGTCGAGGCCGACCCGGGCGGCGACCGCTTCGCGTTCGGGCGCACCGCCGAGGTCTTCGACGCGACGAGCGGCAAGTCCCACACCTGGACGCTGGTCGGGCCGACGGAGGCCGACATGGCCGCCGGGAGGCTCTCCGCCGAGTCGCCGGTGGGCCAGGCCCTCCGCGACGCGACCGTCGGCGACGACGTGAAGGTCGAGACCCCGCGCGGCGAGCGCACCTTCCAGGTCCGCAAGCTGCTCGACTAAAGCGCCCGGCGCGCGCGGTCAATAGGCTCGCGGCCATGCCGATCACGACCCGCGAGGCGCAGGAGCAGATCCTCGGTGACCTGGCGGCCGCGATCCAGCGGATCGCGCTCGCCGTCGCCTGCCTCGGCGAGGCCTACGAGCTGCTTTCGGTGACCACGGCCGAGCGGCTCGAGAACGAGCTGTTCCGGCCCACCCAGCGCGCCTACGGCAGGGGCAAGCGAACTCACTCCGAGTTCGCGCAGCGGATCGGCGCCGAGCAGCACACGTTCCTGCCGGCCTCGGCGGGGCTGCAGTCGCAGGGGGCGAAGATCTTCATCGAGGGCGCGGTCTCGGCGGCGGCGGACGCCGACGAGCGGATCGCCAAGCTCCAGGACTCGATGCTTCCGGTGGAGTCCGGGGACGCCGAGCTGCGCTCCGGCCTCGCCGAGACGCGGGCGCTGCTCGCCGAGCTGCCGGCCAAGGCGCGCGAGCTGCTCCGCACCCTCGGCCGCTGAGCCCGGCCGCCTAGCCGCGGGCGACGATCACCGGCGTCTCCGCGTGGTGCAGCACGTAGTGGCTGACGCTGCCCAGCAGCGCCCCCACCCGCCCCACGCCGCGCGCGCCGAGCAGCACCGCGTCGTAGTCGGCCCGCTCGGACTGGGCGACGATCTCGGGCCCGGCCTTGCCGATCCGGTGCACGGTCGTGACCGGGATGTCCTCGGGGATGCGCTCGATCGCCTCCCGCAGGGTGCGCTCCGCCTCGCGATGGGCGTCCTCCTGCAGGTCGGGCGGCGGGGTGACGGCGGCGGTGGGCCAGCGCATCGCCTCGGCGGTGGCGTCGGGCTCGACCGTCATCAGCGTGATCTGCGCGTTGTCGACCCGGGCCGCCCGGACCGCCGCCGCGAGCGCCATGTCGGAGTTCTTCGACCCGTCGATCGCGACCAGCAGGCGCCGGAAGCGCAGCTCTCCCAGCTCCGATCTCCCATCGTGATCCGGTTCCACAGCTTCGATCGTAATTCTCCGCGTCGCTCGGCATCGGGCACCCATGGCGGACGAACCCCGCGCCCGGAGGGGCCGGCCCCCGCACCGGGGGCCCCGGCGACGACCCGGCTCAGCGCGCCCCGTGAAGCTGCTCGCTGATCCAGCCCAGGTAGCCGGCGCTCCCTTCGGCGACGGGAACGGCGACGATCTCGGGCTCATCGTAGGAGTGGATCTCCTCGATCGCCCGCTCGATCTCCGGGAAGAGGCGCCGCTCCGACTTCGCCACGCACCACCACTCCTCGTCGACCTCGAGCTCCCCCCGCCACCGGTAGCGGCTCGTGATCGGGCCGCTGACCTGGACGCAAGCAGCCAGGTTCCGCTCCACCAGCCCCGCCGACAGCCGGTCCGCCTCCTCGGCGCTGCCCGCCGTAGTGATCACCTGCACGTACTCGGACTCAGCCACTCTCGCCTCCTTCGGTCGGTCGCCCGGAGCCGCCCCACGACTCCGGCCGAGCGTTCGCACAGGCACAGTAGCCACGCCGCCGAGCGCTGACGCACCGGCCCCGGCCCGACGCGCCGCCAAGGGCGGATCGCGTAGCCGGGCGGAAAGTCGGGGCAGTTGGACGGTATTTGAACCGAGCGACCGTTCGTGCCGTACGAGACCTGCATCGCAGCCTCCCGCCGCGGACGCGCTAGCGCTCAGGCGGCTATCTGCCAGTTCACGCCTTCGTCGTCTCCGGCGCCCACGTTGGCCCACGACGATCCGCGTCCAGGGAAGCCCGGTGGCGGGTCTGCCCCCTCAAACGTGTACTCGCTCGGCGGCGGGCCGCTCGCACCGACGGCAAAGCACCATCCGGTCACGGTGCGCCGCCAAGCGAACCAAGCCTGCCCGTCTTTCGAGACCTCCATGCAGGCTCCGTGGTCTTCCGGCAGGCTGCTGAACGGAAACAGCGTGTGCAGGTCGTCTCGATAGCGGCCGTCGTTTCGATACCAGCCCATCTGCGCGGTCGCGAGCTGCCGGAGCGCCTCGCGCGTCTCGTTGAACTCGCGCTGGTCAAGCCGGCGCCCGAGATCGTCGGTCCCGTCGACGCCTGCAAAGCGTTCGAGCCTCGCAGCTTGATCCCGCTCTGCCTGCTTGCGTGTCTCGAGGTCACGCAGGAACTCGCGCCCGACCTTCACCGCGCCCCGTACCGATCCCGCTTCGGCCGCGCGGTACGGCCAACTCCCCGCGAAGGCATTGACCTTTCCCGCACGACCGTGCAGCGCCAGCGCGATTCCGATCCTCGCGCGCCGCTTCTCGGAAGCGGATTGCTTACCGAACCCGATCCGCATGAACGCCTGCTCATAGCACGAGTACAGGGCGAGGATGTACAGGAACGGAACAACTCCGACCGTCAGCCAGATCGGAAGGGCGAGCTCTCGGAGATACTCGATGCGATCGATCGACCCCCAGACTCCAGCGAGGTGAAGTAGCGCAGCAAGCACGAGCCCAAGGCCGATGGAGCCGAGCAGGGCATCGGTCAGGCGTTTGACCGGCGCAAACTCGTCGCGCGTCCCCGCGACTGCCGAGAGTAAGAACAGCACCGTCGCCGTGACGCCGAGAAGCAGCTCGAACCACAGACTGAAAACGGTGAGGCCGATGAGCGCTTCGACGACGGCGGTGGCACCGAGGGCTCGGCGGACCGTGGGGCGAAAGAACGCTTCGTCCCTCTTGCGCTCGGTGAGCCTGAAGACGAGCGGAATCCCAATGGCGATGAACCACGCGATCAGCGGGAACGAGAGGCCAGCCGTCCAGAGCCCGATCTGCTCGGCGCCGACAGCCAGCATGGCAACCCATGCGACATAGGAAACAAGCGGGACCAGGAGCTTCGGGCCGAGAAGGATGCCACCGATATCTCGCATCGATCGGCGACCATCGGAGTTCTTGGCGGCGAACCAAGCGACCCACAGAACGAACGCTCCGGTCAGGATGATCGTGGCAAGCTCGCGGTTGTCGAGGCCCATGTCCCGATCATACGTTCGCCACCGGCGGCGGTGGAACAGAGCCTTCTGGGGGAGGCGAGTGAGTCGCAGCGTCAGCGGTGCTGAACTCGGTCACGCCACCGGCGGTGATCAACCAGCCTCAAGCGTCGTCAGGCCTCCATCCCTCCACGTACTTGTCGACGAGTGCACGCAGATCCTCGTCGACCTCAAGGTCCGACGCCTTGAGCGTCTCAATGCGGGCCTTGAGTGTCTCTTCGTCGCCGTACAACGCTGTAAGCGCATCCCAGGCAAGGCGGGGTGAGCGGCGCACAGCCCGGCTGCCCATTGTCTGACTGCGCGATTCAGACTTGGCAGCGTTGAGCAGTGCCAGCGTGACACTTGGGTCGTCAGGTACGGCGACTGGAGGCTCACTCTCGTCGCGTTCCTTGTTCGCGAGCAGAAGCGTCCTCAGAAGATCGTCTTCCTTCGTGAGCTCGTCCGCCGACGCTTTGCGCACCTCCTCGCGCCACTCGCGCTCAAACTTCTTCGCGGCCTCTTCGGTCACCAGCTTGTGGCCAGCGCCTTCCCGGTACCCCACGTCGGATATCACTTCCTGTTTCCCGGAGAGCGTCTTCAGCTCCGGGAGGATCTCGCGAACTGCCGCCTCCACCGCCGACTTGTCGTCTAAGGAGCGCAGCAGGCGATAGGTGACACGACTCACGACCAAGCGGGTATCCAGGTCAAAGATGCCGCGAGGTCTATCCGGCAGTTCTGGCGCTAGGTTCCAGAGGACGACAGTCGCCGGAACTACTTGATCTGATCGGTACTCGTCCTCGTAGGTTTCCAGCGAACGAATCACATCCTCTCGCCTGTCAGCCTCAAGCGCCCGAAGAAGCTCGTCGAACTTCTCGCGATCATTCATCACCGCAAAGGCTCGCTCGGCGTCATAGAAGCTCGCGAGCTGTTCTCCCGCAACTCGATCCAGGTACAACCGCAGGATCGCTTCATGGCCGATTCGGCGATCGCGCAGAAAGCGCGCCTGCCAGTCAGGTCCATAGTGAGAGCCACCGAGATGGCGGGACGCAAATGGAAAGAGGCGCTCAATCAACGCGCGCACGCTGTCCTGGCGCTCATTTGGTGCGACTGCGACGAGATCCTCGATCTTCCGCTTTCGCTCGTCGGATTCCTCTCGGACACCGGCCGTTAACTCCGCCGGCGTAGTGAGCGCATCTACAGCCCCCTCGAATCGTGTGAAGACGTCTGGGAGAAAGATCCGCACGGCCTCCAGTGCCAGCAGGTCCGCCAACGCGATCTGGTCGCCAACCGAGTGGATCGTCCCCCGCGCACCTGCCGCGAACCGACGAACGTCGCGCATGTTCCGGATCTGCGGTCTGATGATCTCCATGAAGACGTCAGGCCAAGCCCCCTGGTCCAGCTCTCTGACCTTCGGCGCCTCTCCAATAACGTCGTCGAGGGCGGAGAAGACCTGCCTCGACAGGACCTCATGGGGCACGGTTGGCAGGTCGATGGCAACCTGGAGGATCTTCTCGAGATAGTCGCGCCCGGGAACGCCATCCTCTTCCAGGGCCCGCTCGACTCGCTCCCGATCAAACGCCAGGAGATAGATGACGTTCGGGAAGCTGGCGGTCAGACGGACGAGCTTGAAGACGTCACGGATCTCGGCGGTGGAGAGTCGATCTACGTCGTCGATCACCACCACGATGGGCTCTGACAACTTGTCCAAGGCGCGAGTCAACTTGTCGCGCCGGCCCGCAACACCCTCACGTCGGCGCCTCAGGAGACGAGCTACCAGCCGAGATACACCCCGCCCCCGCTCAATCCACGGCCCCACGACCGGAAGCCAGCCCAGCCCTGCAAATGCCTCGCCGTAGTCAGCTAAGTCCTCGCCCAGTTGTTTCAGCCCGGGTCGCAGCTTCAGCTGCGCCGAGAGTTCGGCGAAGAACGAACCGACGAGCTGCTCCGCCCCGCTGAACATCCACGGGTTGAAATCGAGAACCGTCGCCTCCGCCGACAGCGTCTTGCGCGCGAGATTGATGAACGACGTCTTTCCCGAGCCCCAAGGCCCCAGTACGCCTACAACGACCCCTTCCGATGCATCCAGCGCCAAGACCTGCCTGGCGAAGGACTGTGCTGCGGTGGCCCGCCCAAGAGCGTCGTCGCCCTCGTCGCGGATCGGGTTGTCCGCTGGAACGCTCATGCGCCGTCGCCCGACGAAAGAGCGGTCAGGTAATCAGCGTACCTCCGTTCGGTGTCGTCGACGAGCTGGGTATAGGTCCGAACCTTCTGCCCGCTACCCCGCAGGCGCAAGGTCCGCTTCAAGTCGTCCGAGGCCTTCTGCCCAACGAGGATGGCCTCGTAGCCCCGAAGGTCGTCGTCGTACTTCTGGCAAAGAACAACGTAGCGCTCAAGCTGGTTCAGATCCTCAACGTTGAGGGTGTGGGAGGGTCGCTTGATCTCGATGATGATGAGCTTCTTGTCGACCGTGCCGCAGACGAAGTCTGGGCGCTTCCTCTCGAACTTCCGGTCTTCCTTTGCCAGCTGCTTCGTCACGATCGTTCGGAGCTGACGATTGCTATGCATGAGCCAGTAGCGCTCGTCCACGATCCACATCGCGCGCTCCAGTAGACGGTGAATCGATCCGTCCCCGGTTATCTCGTACGTCCGGTCATCCAGCACCCGTTCCTTGAAAGTGGTCAAGAGACCAACGCGCCGCTTGACCTCACCAGCAACCGCGGCGATCTGGCCAGCGGTCAGTTCTTCCATGAGTTCTGAGAGCTCGCGGATAGCCTTCTCGCCTTGCGCGGGGAGTTGCTTCACGAGCTTCTTGATCGCGCTCCGCTGGGCCTCGCCGACGCCCATCAGGATGTCCGCCAGGTCAGCGATGGTTTCGCCGAGCTTTGGCAGGTCTTCCGGCGAAACCTTGTCGAGCTTCAGATCCTTGAGGACTTGCGTAATGAACTGGGGGTCTTCCTTAGCGAGGCCTCGGATCTCTCGTTCCGCCTTGCGCGCGGACCGGTCGGCTCGCGCCGCTTCCTTCTTGATGTCGTCCGCGCTCTTCCACCCGAGATACGCGCCAAGCTCAACCTCAACGATCTGCTTGACCTTCGCCCACTGATCGGCAGTGTTGACGTTGAAGCTCGCATTGCCACCAGGCCACCACTTATAGAGCGTCAGGTGCGGAGCGTTGTCGTTGCTCGCCGGGTGCGGGTCAGTGACCTGGACCGCAAAGTTACGGTTCACGCGCCGAAGCTGGCGCACCCACTCGGGTGCAAAGCGCTTCGCCCCGCACTGGCTGCACTCGTCGGCCGCAAGCTTGTTTCTTGCGCCGCAGTTGTCGCAAATCTTCGTCTTGCGCTTCTTCTTGGCCATGTCCCAAGTATCCGTCGCGTCGCGGACATCCGTCTAGTGCAGCGGCTAGACAGCCGTGTCGGCCTCCACCTCAGGCCATCGGTAATAGAGCACGCGGGCCTGATCCAGAATCAACCGCGTCGCGCGTTCCAGCGTCATGCGTCCGCCTCCGGCCGCGCCGCCACCTTCCTTCGGCTCCGGCGGGCGGTAGTTGTGCTTGCGCAGCAGCCGCTTGATCTTGCGACGGATGAGCGCCTCACGGCTCTCATGGCTCGTCCAGTCAACAGATAGGTCTGCCCGGATGCCCTTGACGAGGTCACGTGCGATGTCCGCGATCGTGGGATCAGCCGCCAGATCCTCGGCGCTGCCGACCAACGCGTCGTAGAAGGCAGCCTCTTCCTCCCCAAGACCCAGTTCCTCGTGCCGATGCTTGGCATCGCGAACCTTCTTCGCGAGCTCGACAAGGGCCTTCACTACTTCGGCTCCGGTGATCTGCCGATTGCGGTACCTCGCAAGCACTGCCTCCAGCTCGGTGCCGAAGAGCTTCGCCTGCATCTGATTCCGCCTGCCCCGCGACCGGATCTCATCATTGAGCAGCTTCTTCAGGAAGGCGACGGCCAGCGGCGGCTCGGCCATCTTTTTCTGAAGGTCGTCGAGAAACTCGTCAGAGAGGATCGAGACCTCAGGCCGCTCGTCGCCGGACAGTCCGAGAACGTCGGTGATTTCACCCGCGCCGAGACCTTCCGAGAACACCTGCTTGACGGCATGGCGCGCGGCTTCGCTGGGTTCGCCCTCAGGTGGCGTGTACTTACGCACCGAACGGGCAACATCCGCGAAGAACTCCGCGTCGTCGAGATACTCCTCGGCCACCGGATCTGGATTCACCAGGGCGAGCAGTCGCCCGAACGCCGACTGCTCGTCGAGGAAGCGCTTCGTCGTCTCTTCATCCTCGACGACCTTGGCGTGAGCCTGGGCCAGCAGCGTCGCCAGCGCCGCAGGATCCTGCCCCTTGCGGTCCTGCCAGTCGAGTCCGTGGAAGAACTCGCAGAGCACTTCGTGCTTCTCACGGAGCTTGGTCACGACCTGACGGACCGGGACCATCGCGTCCTCTACGTCCTCGGCGGCGTAGCGCGGCAGCGCCTTTCGCAGGTCCTCGCCAATGCCGATGTAATCGACGACGAGGCCGCCGGGCTTGTCGCGGAAGACGCGGTTCACCCGAGCGATCGCCTGAAGCAGGCCGTGGTCCCGCATCGGCTTGTCGATGTACATCGTGTGGAGCGCCGGGACGTCGAAGCCGGTCAGCCACATGTCGCGCACCACGACGAGCTTGAGCGGGTTGTCGGGATCCTTGAAGTCATCCGCGACCTGCTTCATCTCGGCCTTCGAGCGCCGGTACTTGTTGAGCTTCGGCTCCGTCGCCTGCGCAGTGATCACGCAGGTCACGGCCTCATCGCTGAGCTTCGCCTTGAGGCGCTCCGCCAACTCGACGCAGATCTCGCGGCTCATCCCGACGACCATCGCCTTGCCATCGAGCAGCTTCTGGCGCTCAGTGAAGTGCTCGGCGATATCGGCAGCGACCTTGTCGAGCCGAGCCTCTGAGCCAACGACCCGGTCGAGCCTCGTCTCGGTCGAGACCAACTTGCCCGCGGCTTCCTCTTCCTCCCGCTCGAGCAGCTCCTCGGTTTGCGCGACGAGGTCCTCGTCGGAGATGTCGAGCGGGACGATCCGGCCCTCGTAGAAGATGCGAACAGTCGCTCCGTCGTCGACAGCGCGCGTGATGTCGTAGACCGACACGTAGTCGCCAAAGGTCAGGCTCGTCGACTTGCGGTCAGTTTCGATCGGGGTTCCCGTGAAGCCGATTCGGGTGGCGTGCGGCAGGGCCTTGCGCAGGTTGCGGGCAAAGTCCGCGTACTGCGAGCGATGCGCCTCGTCGGAGATGACGATCACGTTGCGTCGCTCACTGAGTACCGGCATCTCGTCTGAGCCCGTCGGCGGCACAAACTTCTGAATCGTGGTGAACACGATCCCGCCCGCAGGGACCTTGAGCAGCTCATGCAGGCTCCCGCGCCCGCCTGAGATCTCGTCGGCCTGCTTCACGGCCTGCGACAGCTCCGCCTGGCGGGCAAAGGTCTGCATCAGCTGGTCATCGAGGTCGATCCGGTCGGTAACGCAGACGATCGTCGGGTTCTCAAACCGCGGATCGCGGCGCAGCTTCTGTGAGTAGAAGACCATCGAGTAGCTCTTGCCGGCGCCCTGGGTGTGCCACACGACGCCCGCACGGCCATCGCCCTCCTTTGCTTCGACCGACGCCTCAACCGCGCGATTCACCGCATCGACCTGGTGGTACTTGGCCATGATCTTGGTCGTCTTGCCCGCATCGACCTCGAACAGGACGAAGTTCTCGACCAGGTCAAGCAGGTTCTCAGGGCTGAAGGCGCCCCGGAGCATGACTTCGAGCTCAGACTTGCCCTCGCTCTCGGAGGGGTCCATCGTCTTCCACTCGGCGAAGTGTTCGGCCGGGGTCGAGATCGTGCCAACGCGCGCCTTGATCGTGTCCGAGATCCCGATGATCTCGACGAAGCGGTAAAGCGGCGGGATCGTGTCCTTGTAGTGGGCGACCTGGACTGCCGCGGACTCCGGTGTCGCGTGCTCGTCGGCCGGGTTCTTGAGTTCGACCTGGCCGAGAGGGATGCCGTTCACGAACAGGAGCACGTCGGGACGGCGGTTCTTGGAGCCGACAATGACCGTGAACTGGTTGAGGGCGAGGTAGTCGTTCGCATCGAGGTTCTCGAAGTCGACGAGCTTCGCCCGCGCCGAGCGTTCGACCCCCTCCGCGTCCATGTACGTCACGGGAACGCGATCGACCAGGAGACGGTGGAAGTCGGAGTGGTCGTCGATGACGTTGGGTGAGGATGTCGTGAGGGCCTGCTGGACGACGTGCTCGACCGCGTCGTCGGGTAGCTCGGGATTCAAGCCACGGACAGCCGACCGAAGACGCTCGATGAGGACTACATCACGCCACTTCTCGCGCTCCGGGGCTGAGCCGTCAGGCCCAAGGTCCGGCCCGTGCCCAATCTCCCAACCTAGTTCTTCCAGCCATTGAAGAGCGGGCTGCTCGGCGTAGGCGTCCTCGCCACCCTCCCTCATGCAGATACCTCGGAGCTGCCATGAAACACGCCTTGAAACAACCGCGAACTGATCTCGTCGCGGGCGTCGCCGGTAGCAACGGACTCCATGGCACCGTCAAGGATCGATTCAATCCAAACCGCAACGATTCCGTGGAAGCGAGCGAGCAGCTCTTCCGGGGGAATGACGACCTCCATGGCCTCGAGGTCGGGCCACCGAATACTCGGCATCTTCAGCCCCTGGGACATCCGCGTGGCGTATCCGACCGTGGAGTCTTCGGAGCAAGACAGAACTACAAATGGCCACAGCACGTCCGACTTGGCGCGAATCACGAACACTGATGTGTTGGTTACGCCGCCGAGCGGAGCTACCCCGACCTTATGCAAGTAGGGCCGAATCGAGCCAAACAGCACGTCGCCACGCTGAAAGCGCGTAACAGAGGTCGCCAACTCAGATCCCGATCCCCAGTCTCGCAGGGCGAGCGTGTGCTGAGGTATCCGTCCTAGGTCGATTAGCGCCTCACCCGCCCAGTCTGACGGCGTACGAACGCGCTCGACCACCCGCTCGGCGATGTCGCCAAGCGAGCCCCTAGTCCATCCACTAGGGGCTCCATCTTCGGAGAAGTCCAGAGGAAAATGCCGCCTGATTTCATCTGGCCAGCAATGTCGTAGTTCATCGCGCATTGGCTCGTAGTCAACGAACCACGCTCGGTACAAGCTTCGAGCCATCGCCTCTACCGTCTTGGCGATCTCGCAGATCGTCTGAATCCTGTCGTCATAAGGACGCAATGTCGCCGTGACGGCCTCTTGATCAGCGAGCGAGGGGCAGGGAACCTGCAATCGCGCAAGATCGCTCAGGCGAATGCCCGAGACTGAAACCTGCTCCACAATGCTCCAAATCAAGCTCCTGCCCGGGGCCGACATGAACAGGTAGTAGTAGAAGTGCGGGTCAGCCTTGGTCCCATCAATCCGCGCTCGAATCAGGCTACTCTCAAACGTCGTTGGCTCCTCGATGGCGAGCACGAGCGAGCAGCGCCCAGCGCCCTCCCGCACGAGAGAGCGCCGGCCGAACAACAGGTCATGTTCTGCGAGGGATGACTTATCGAGCTCTTTTGACGATAGCTCCACGCGGTCCATGGAGACTTCGGGTGGTATTCGCGGATGGGCGAACAGCTCACCCATATTGACCATCTTCACTCCGCGGCCACGTCGATCAGCCGGTACGTACACGCCGTTGCGAAGCGGTGTCGCAAGCAGCTCCGAAAATGCACAGCTGCCGTCACTCATAGCCAAGCTTCTTGAGTCCGGCTCGGATCTCTTCCTCCAGTTCTGCATTCCGTGCAAATGAGTGCTCGAGCTGGGGAACGAGCAACTTCATACGCTCTGCATGCCCCTGTTCATCGAACTCTGCGTCCTTCGCACCGACATATCTCCCGGGGTTGAGGTTGTACCGGTCTGAGGTAATGTCTTCCAGGCGAACAGATCGGCAGTAACCGGGGACGTCTTCGTACTTATCCGCGCCCTGGACGCCACGCCACGCCCGGTATGTGCTCGTAATCTGGCGGATCTCAGCCTCAGAGAATTCGTATTGCGTGCGCGAGATCTTCTGCCCCATCAGACGCGCATCGATGAAGAGCACCTCGTCTGCACGGCTTCGCTCGTCTGTCCTTGTCTTGTCGCGGTCGAGGAACCACAAACAGACGGCGATCGGGGTCGTGTAAAAGAGCTGTGCCGGACAGGCGACAATGCAATCGACCAGGTCTGCAGAGACGATCGACTCACGAATGCCGCCCTCTCCGTTCTGCGTAGTTGACAGCGATCCCGTGGACATCACAAACCCTGCTCGCCCGTTCGGGGACAGATGGTGGATGAAGTGTTGGATCCAGGCGAAGTTGGCGTTCTGATTCGGTGGCTCGCCATGCTTCCAGCGACCATCTCCAGCGACTTCGGGGCCCCCCCACTTCTTTTGGTTGAACGGAGGATTTGCTAGGACGTAGTCGGCTTTCAGCCCCGGGTGCTGGTCATCCAACAGGCTGTCTCCGAGTCTGACGTCACCTGCGAGGCCATGTATGGAGAGGTTCATGCGACCAATGCGCCACGTCGCCTGGTTCTGCTCTTGGCCGTAGATCGAGATCTTGCGCGCACGGCCGCCGTGCCTCTTGATGAATTCGGCCGATTGAATGAAGAGGCCACAGGAGCCACAGGCTGGATCGAGCACGCGGCCCTCATAAGGCTCGAGCATCTCAACGAGGAGTCGGGTGACCGAGCCTGGGGTGTAGAACTCGCCGCCGCGGTGTCCCTCGGCCGCTGCGAAGCGCTTGATGAAGTACTCGTACGTGCGTCCGAGGATGTCGCGGGCCTTCTCCTCGTCGTCGCCGAAGCCGACCTTGGCGATCGTTGTGACCAGCTCGCCCATCTTCTGTGCGGCCAGAGGCGCCCGGGCGTAGATCCGCGGAAGCACGCCACGGAGCTGCTCCTCGTTGGCCTTCTCGATCTCCTCCAGGGCAGAGTCAATGCGCTCTCCGATGTCGGGCTGGTTCGCGGCGGCGAGCAGCGCGTCCCAGCGCGCCTTCTTTGGTACCCAGAAGACGTTTTCGGAGATGTACTCGTCGCGATCCTCGAGAATCTCCGCGCGCTCGTCGTCATCCTCCGTGAAGAGGTCGTCCTTCTTGTCCCGCGTTGCCGCTTCAAGTGCGGCGCGACGCCGCTCGAACGAGTCGGAGATGTACTTCAGGAAGACCAGGCCGAGAACGAGGTGCTTGTACTCGGCCGATTCGACGCTCCCGCGAAGCCCATCACAGGCCGCCCACAGCTCCTTCGCGAACGGGAGATCGTGGTTGCCGCCCGTGGCTTCACTTTGCGCTTTCTTGCTCATGGCCCCAGCCTACGCTCTGGGCGTAGGTCGGAACAAGCGACGGAGATCTGACTAGCGCCCCGGGCTTGGCCAGAGAAGCCGCGCGATCGCGAAGAGCAGCACCGCTCCCAGCAGGAGGGACATCACTGATGCGAAATGCGCGGTGATTACCGCGGCGAGGATCACCACCAGGATCAAGCGGAACAGCGATCCGAGCATCAGGTCGATCATCTGACCGCCCCCATGAGGAAGGCGCCGAGGGCTGCGAAGACCACGAACGCGATCACTGCGTAGAGAGCGAGGTTGAGCACCACAACTGCCACGATGAGCGCCCAGGGAACGAGGGCGCCGCCAAGCGACGCGACGCCGACCACAGGCTGGGCAACGCACACGGTGCTCGACAGGCCATCGCGACGCCCGGCCACGTAGAGCACGCCTGTCGCCAAGAGCAAGGCCGCCGCGAGTATGGCGAGGGGCATTGCGAGCGAGCCGGACCACTCGACGAGGTTCCCGAGGGTCACCTTGCCGACCAGGTAGAACCCTGATTCGCGGATACTGTCGCCGGACGGCAACGCCATCAGCGCGAACGAGCCCAGAAGCGCGAGCGCGGAGCCAGCGGCGGCATAGAGGAACGCTCGACCGAAGCCCGCCTCATCGGGAGTGGATGGGACAAGGCGCGCCAGGAACCGATCGAACGCCAGATTCCGGTCGAACTCGTCGTCGGGAGAAGGCGGATCGAGAACTTCGACCCGCGGTTCCTCACTGGTGAGGTTGTCGAGCAGCTCGCTCACTTCGGGGCCTCCCACCAGGCGGCGAGAGGGACCCATGCGATCAGGTCGGAGTCAGGATCGTGAATTCCGCCGAGCACGATTGGATCGAGAGCGATCGCTTGGACCCCGGCAGCCGCCACAGATGCAGTGGTCGCCGCGGCAGCCCCCACCGCCGAACCGACCGCGCGCAGGAGCCGATAGCCGCCTCGAAAGGTCGCCTCCTGCGCAGCGACGATCCGCGCGCCGGCATCGAACTGCTGGACTGGGCGCATTCGCGGGATCGGCGCGCCAGGACGCCACTCCCCAGGCAGCTCGTGCAGCAGGTAGATCCGATCGAACCTCACCCCCGCGCGCCTGAGACCGTGAAGGAAGGCGACGATGTCAGCTGGGGCGTAGGTCAAGCCATCGTTGGACAGCGCAACCGGATCGGCGTCGGCATTCGCCGCCAAGTACCAGGTGCCGCGCGGCGTGGGCCGGACCTCGAGCTCCGGCGGCGGAGCAGTAACCGCGGCGATCGGCAAGTCCGCGCCGATTCTCCGAGCGGGTTCCAGCACGCGCGTCCGAACCGCCGCGTGATGAGCCTCTGACATCTTCGAAGGAGCCCGATCGTTGCGCTCGGCCAAGTCGAGTAGATCCGAGTTCATGTCGCCTTTCCTGTTCGCTCGGTTCAAGGGGACGAGCAGAGAAGCACCTGGAGCGAGCCGAATCCAGGGGTTACTTTCCAGCGAGAAAGATGATGGCCCGCCCTTACAAAGACCAGAGCGCCACGAAGACCGGTCGCTCACGACTCGCCCAGTGGTGGCGCGACCTCCGAACCGGCGCGAACCTGGACCAGCAGGCCGTCGCCGCTGCGATCGGCTGCTCCGCGTCGCACCTCTCCAACATCGAGCGCGGGCGGCGAGTTCCGAGCTTCGACCTCGTCTGCCGTTACGACGAGTTCGTTGGCGGAGGCGGGATCCTCCGGTCCATATGGGAGTGGGCGATGGCCGAGCTGGCCGCTGAGCGGGCGGGGACCTACGTCCCCGAGCGTGGGCGACAAGTGCCGGGCGACCGCTCCCAGTTTGTGCGCGATCTCTTTGCGCTCGATGGCGCCGTGTTAGCGCCGCTCGAACGTTTCACGAAGGGCTGGGAGCTGCGCAACGTTGGCTCGGTGCCTTGGCGCGAGCGTTTCCTGCGACAAGCCGGCCCACGCGCGCCGCTCTATGCGCCGATCGCTGTGGAAGAGCGGGTGCCGATACCTCGGACCGACCCCGGCGAAACGGCCGAGATCAAAGTGGAGATGTTGAGCCCGCAGCTACCCGGCAAGTCCATCACGTACTTCTGGATGATCCATTCCGACGGAGCACTCTGCTTTCCCGATCGGTACGCCGACGGGATCTACGCGCGGATCGAGGTTCGCGAGCCGATCCGTCTCCGGACGTAACTACTCCGGTTCGATCAGCGTCCCGAGGTACTGCGGTCCGTGTCGCTGGACTTCCGATGGATTGATGCCGAAGCGGCGCCGGAATGCCTGGCGCAGTCCGCTCGGCTCGCGATATCCGACGCGCAGTGCGGTCGCTCGGATCGTGAGGGGATTCGTCTCGCGCGACAGCAGCTCCCGCGCGCGGTCCATCCGCACCCGCAGCAGGTAGTCCCGGAACGGCTCTCCTTCGATCTCGCGGAAGAGCCGCTGGAGCTGGCGACGCGAGACGCCGACGGATCCCGCGATGTCGTCGAGCCCGAGATCCAACTCGCCGTAGCGCTCAGCGATCGCCCGCTTGGCTTCCGCCAACGTTCGTCGTCGAGCGAGATCACGCGCTTCCATCGCACTGGATTCTGGCGCGTTTATGTCTGCTTGCTTGCCCGCGGTGCTGCGCTTTGGGTGTCAGACAAACCCGATCGAAGCGGAGCAATCCATGCGCAACCTGACCCGAACCCTCGCCGTACTCCTCGCGGTCTGTGCGGCGCTTCCGCTGCTCGCGACTGTCGCCGAGCGGGTGCTGCCGGTCGTGGCGACGCTCTTCCTCTGCGCCGTGTTGTTCAGCTACCTCCTCTCCCGCACGTGAGCACCCGATTCGCCAAAACGGCAGCTGGTCGCTTGACGGTGTTGCGTCGCGCAATGGACGATGGACGCAGCGCTATTGCGTAGCGCAACAAAGGAGCACCCATGAAACACCAAGTCCGCGTCATCGCCACCCCGAAGGATCCACCGGACCTCGACCAGTTCGTCGCCGCGCTACTCGCGCTGGCGGTCGCTCGGCTGAACGAACGCAAGGAGGAAGGGGCGGCAGGCCCGTCCGCGGAGGCGAACCGTGGCTAGTCACCTCCGCTGGTTCGAGCTGACCTTCCCGCGCGACGCAGCGGCGGAGCAGGTTCTCGCGTTCGTCCGGTGTCTGTCGGGGCTCCGCCGCCCCTGGTGGCGCGCACTGTTGACGGGCCAGCCTGTCGTTTGCCTTGAGATTCGGGCGGATCACTCTGGCCTGAGGCACCTCCTCGGCGTCCCGCCCGGCATGTCGGAGTACGTCCTCGCACAGCTTCGTCAGAGCCTGCCCGGCATCCGTACTGAGGAAGCAACGCGAGAGCCAGAAGCAACGAGCGAAGCCCTCGAGTTGCGACTGAACAACAACCTCAGCCCCCTCAGCGCCGAACACCCCGCGGAGGCCAGCGCCGCGGTGATGGCCGGCCTTCTGCCCCTGAGTCCAGGCGAGCACGCAGTGATCCAGTGGCTCATCGCGCCGTCCCGGTTTCCCCTGGAGTCGTGGGCGCCCTGGGAGCGGCCACCCAGCGCCGCTGCCCAGCGGGCGCTACGAGACAAGCAGAGCGAGCCCGCCTTTGCTGTCGCCGTCCGGCTTGGAGCTGCTTCTCGATCGCGGGAGCGGTCCCAGGGAATCGTTCGCCGACTGCTCGGCCCCTTCCACCTCGGCACCACACCGGAGGCGACGTTCCGCCGCCGGCTCATCCCCAGCGGCTTCGTCTCCAGCCAGATCGCTGGCGCGTCCCGCCCACTCTTCAGTTGGCCTGCGTTGCTGAATGCCCGGGAGCTCGCGGCGTTCCTGGGGCTTCCGATCGGCGGCCCCCTCCTGCCGGGTCTCACGCTCGGCACCGCGCGACATCTCCCGCCGAGTTCGGAGCTTCCCGAACGGGGGCGGGTCATCGGGGAAGCCACCTTCCCGGGCGCTGAGCGGCGCCTTGCGCTCAGTACCGAGGACTCGCTTCGTCACTTGCACGCGATCGGCCCAACCGGGGTCGGCAAGTCGACGCTGCTCACATCGCTGGCGATCCAGGACGCCGCAGCGGGCCACGCCACCATCGTGATCGACCCCAAGGGGGATCTCGCCGACGATGTGCTTGATCGCCTGCCTCGCGCGCGGGCGCGCGACGTGATCGTGTTCGATCCGACCGACGCCGAGCGGCCGGTCGGCTTCAACCTGCTCGAAGGAGTCGAGGCGGCTCCCGAACTGATCACCGATCACGTCGTTGGCATCTTCCACCGCCTCTACTCCGCGTTCTGGGGCCCGAGGACCGATGACATCTTGCGCGCCGGGGTGCTCACGCTCGCGGGCGAGCCGGGGATGACGCTCTGCGAAGTCCCAACGCTGCTGACGGATCCGGGGTTCCGGCGGCGAGTACTCGGACGCGTCGATGATCACGTGCTCGAGTCGTTCTGGGGATGGTTCGAATCGCTCTCCGAGGCCGAGCGTGGCCAGGCGATCGGTCCGGTCACCAACAAGCTGCGCAGCTTCCTTCTCAGAAAGCGCCTGCGCAACGTGATCGGCCAGGCCGAGTCGACGATCTCCCTGGAGCAGGTCCTCGCCAAGCGCCAGGTCTTGGTCGTGAGCCTCGCCAAGGGCGTGCTCGGTGAGGACGCGGCCAGCTTGCTGGGCGCCGCGCTGATCGCGCGGCTTTGGCAGGCGGCCCAGGGACGAGCAGCACTCGCGCCATCGGAGCGCCACCCCACCTTCTGCCATATCGACGAATTCCAGGATTACCTCTCATTGCCGACGTCACTCGGGGGCGTGCTGGCCCAGGCCCGGGGATATGGACTTGGCCTGACGCTCTCGCATCAGCATCTCGGCCAACTCCCCAAGCCGGTCCGCGAAGCCGTGCTCGCTAACGCGCGGAGCAAGGTCGTCTTCCAGACCACGGCCACGGACGCCCGCGTCCTGGCGCGCGAGCTCGGTCCGGAGCTGACGGCCGAGGATCTGCAGTCGCTCGGTGCCTTCGAGGCGTATGTCGCCGCTGCCGCAGGCCGTCGCGTGCTGCCGCCCACAAGCATCAAGACTCTCCCGCCGGGGAAGTCGACCGGGCTGGGAGAACGAATCCGAACGCACTCCCGCGAGAGGTACGGCCGCCCGGCCGGAGAGGTCGAGCGGGAGATCCGGGCTCGCAGCGAGCGGGAACCGGAGCCGAGCGCGGTTGGCACTAGGAGGCGATCGTGATGTGGTTGCTCGCTGTACCGATCGGGTTGCGAGGGCGGCAGCAAAGTGCCTGCAAACCCATCACTTGTGTGTTGGATACGCCAACGACTCTCTCTGTGATCAGGAGGGAGAGATGAGGCGCGAGTACGTCACGAAGGACCGAGTAGCGGCCCTGCGGGAAGTGCTCACCGCTCGGGACCTCGAGGTTGTCGAGACGCTCGATCTCATCAGGCTCGCGACGGGGGAGCAGCTCCAGCGACTCCACTTCCCGAACGGCACCGGGACGCAACCCCGCAAAGCCCGAAGGACCCTCAAGCGGCTGGTAGATCGACGCGTACTGACACGTCTGTCCCGAACCATCGGCGGGGCCCGCTCCGGTTCGTCCGGATACGTCTATGCCCTCGACGTCGCAGGCCAGCGGCTGGCGTCCGGGAGTGGTCCCGCCGGGGGCCGGCGGAAGCGTCGTCCTTGGACGCCGGGGGCGGCGTTCGTCGCCCACCAGGCCGCGGTCACCGAGCTGTACGTCCGACTCCGCGAGGCCGAGCGAGACGGTGCACTCGATCTGATCGAGTTCTGGGCCGAGCCGCTCTGCTGGCGACGGTTCACCGGCCGCGGCGGCGCACGCGTAACGCTGAAGCCTGACGCGTTCGTGCGGATCGGCACCGGCGATCTCGAACACCTGGCATTCGCGGAGGTAGACCAGGACACCCACTCCGTACCCGCGATCGGCCGCAAGCTCGCCGTCTACCGCCGCTACTTCCAGACCGGTCGCGAGCAAGAGCGCTTCGGCGTGTTCCCTCGGGTCGTCTTCCTCGTCCCCTCGGAGAAACGGAAGGAGGCGCTCGTCGACCTTCTCGGCCGCCAACCCGCCGAGCACTGGCCGCTGTTCGGTGTGACTCTGTTCGACGACGCACTCACTGTGCTCTCGGGAGGTGCCCCGTGAAGACGCTGCCCCGGAACCGGATCCTCGCGGGGGATGTGCGCGAGCGCTTGGCGAACCTGTTGCCTGAGTCGGTCGACTGCGTTGTCACCAGTCCGCCGTACTTCCAGCTGCGGGACTACGGCACGCCGGGCCAACTCGGTCTCGAAGGGACGGTCGACGAGTGGGTCGAGAACCTCCGCGACGTGCTCAGGCTCGCGCGGCGGACGCTCAAGCCGCACGGCGCCGTTTGGTTGACCCTCGGCGACTCGTACTCGCGGCACTCCCACTACGGGGCGCCAGCCAAGAGCCTGCTCGCAGCACCCGAGCGCCTTCTGCTTGCGCTTGCCGCCGACGGCTGGATCGTTCGGAACAAGGCGATCTGGGCGAAGCCGAATCCGATGCCAAACCCAGTGCGGGATCGGCTCGCCTGCACGTATGAGGTCCTCTACTTCCTCACTCGGAGCAACCGCTACTTCTTCGACCTGGATGCGATCCGGGTCGCGCACCGAAGTGCTGCGCCACGTCCTTCGTCGACCAGGCAGGCGTCGCTCCGCCACTACGCGGGGCCGTTGGGCGGCTCGCACTCGGGGATCGACCAGCTGCGCCGCGAGGGACGGGTCGGCCACCGCGCCGGCCGGAACCCGGGCGATGTCTGGACGCTGCCGACCGCCCGCTTCACCGGCACGCACTTCGCCGTCTTCCCTGAGGCGCTTGTCGAGCGACCGATCCGTTCCACATGTCCCGAGCGGATCTGCGTGCAGTGCGACCGCCCCTGGACGAGGCCCGTTCGGACGTACGCCGTCCACGAACGAGGGCGCAGGCGCACCGTCCGGAGGGTCGGAGCGCTCAGGCGCTGTGCCTGTTTCGCACCGACCCGGGCTGGCGTCGTACTCGATCCGTTCATGGGCTCCGGGACCACCGCGGTCGTCGCTGAGCGGCTCCGTCGCGACTGGCTCGGCATCGAGCTGAGTGACGCCTATCGCAGGCTCGCCCGGCGGCGGATCGCCGCCGCACGACAGGCCCGCGCGGAGAAGGAGGCGGCATGAGGGCGGCCGCGCTTGGGCGGACGGACGCCCGGCGGGCGGAAGGGCATGGGCCTTTCTGCTCGCCGGTACGTCCATCCACAACCCAAGGAGGTTTGGCCATGACCAAGGCCGAACAGATCCAGGAGCGCGTCGACGCGCTCGTCTCGGGCGGCAGCACCAAGGCCGCCGCCTACGGGCAGGTCGCGGAGGAGCTCGGCATGAAGCCGAACTCGGTCCGAGGCGCCTACTACCGCGCCACTCGGAGCGGCAACGGCGGCAAGAGCAGCCGTAGCCGCGTCCGGGAGACCACGATCGAGGGCGCGACCGCGCAGGCGGTTGCCTCCCTCGAGAAGGCGCTCGCCGACATCGATCTCGAGATCGAGGCGGCGAAGGAGCGGGCCGATGAGGCCAAGGCCGAGTACGAAGCCCTGAAGGCTTCGGCGGCCGAGCGCAAGCAGGCCATCACGGCCAAGATCGAGGCGCTCTCCTAGATGGCACGCGGGCGGCCTGGACATCCAACACTGGAACTCGTCCAGGTCGCCCGCCCCCTCTTGCCGCGGCCGGCCGGGCTCGCAGCCGGATGGCAATGCTCGCTTTGTTGCGTTACGCAATATCCGCTGGTACGTTGGAACCAGGAGTCCCAATGAGCCCGAAGAGCCCCGCCAGTCTGGCCAAGACGATCCGCCGCCACCGCGAGCGGGCTGGGCTCTCGCAAGGGGCACTGGCGAGGATGATCGGCGTGCCTGCCTCGACCGTGATGCGGCTTGAGCGAGGGGACATCGCGGCGCCCGACCCCGACAAGCTGGAGGCGCTGGCCGAAGCGCTTGAGATCGACCCCGAGGAACTCTTTGCGAAGTACCCGGCCCCCGAGAAGCTGCCCGACGTGACGCCGTACCTCCGTGCCAAGTACGGGATGTCGGACGAAGCGGTCGCCGAGGCTGAGCGCTTCTTCAGCCAGCTTTCGGATCGAGAGCAGAGCAAGGGAAGGAGCGCACGTGCGAAGCGCCCTCGGTGAACTTCGCGCGCTATGTCCAGCGCACGCACTCGCCCCTTGGGAGGTCCGCGGCGTCGCCGAGCGCCAAGCGATGCGACTGCTGCGGCGCTGGGACATCACGGAGCCGCCGATCCCCGATGAAGTGATCACCGAATTCCCGTACGTCCGGGTCCGCTATGTCAACGCACGCACCTTCGCCGCCACCGCTCGGTGGAAGGCGGGGGCGTGGACGATCCTCGTGAACCGAAACGGAACGGCCGGTCGCCAGCGCTTCTCATTGGCGCATGAGTTCAAGCATGTGCTTGACCACCACCTAGCCAGCCGGGTCTATCGAAGCCGCCCGGGCCGCAGCGCCCACCTCCAGGCGGAGCGCGCGGCGGACGTGTTCGCTGCGGCATTGCTGATGCCTCGGACATGGGTCAAGAGCGCCTTCTACGCAGAAGGCATCCGCGACGAGCGCGTGTTGGCGAGGCGGTTCGGAGTGAGTGTCGCGGCGATGCGTGTCCGGGCCGACGAACTGAGGCTGTTCGAGCCAGGAACGGTGGCAGCATGAGCCTGCCTGCCGCGGTCGTCTACCTCCGCGTCTCGACGGTGGAGCAGGCCAAGCGGGGAGCCGAGCCGGAGGGCTACTCGATCCCCGCGCAGCGTGAGGCGTGCCAGCGGGAGGCCGAGCGACTCGAGGCCGAGATCACAGCCGAGTTCGTCGACCGAGGCGCCTCTGCCCGCTCGGCGGACCGCCCGCAGCTGAAAGCTCTGCTCGCCCACCTGCAGGAGCACTCAGTTCGCTACGTGATCGTCCACAAGATCGACCGATTGGCGCGGAACCTCGCAGACCATGTCGAGATCACGCTCGCGATCCGGGAGGCCGGCGCTGAGCTCGTCTCGGTGACTGAGAACGTGGACGACACGCCCCTCGGCGAGTACATGCAGACGATCTTCGCGGCCAACGCCCAGCTGTACTCGGCGAATCTCGCCTCCGAGGCACGCAAGGGCCTTCACGCCAAGGCGAAGCTCGGCGGAACCCCGGGCCGCGCGCCGCTGGGCTACCTGAATGTGCGGGAGCTGATCGACGGCCGCGAGGTCCGGACCGTCCGTGTCGATCCGGAGCGAGCGCCGCACATCCAGTGGGCCTTCACCGCTTACGCCTCGGGGGGCTACACGCTCGACACGCTCTGCTCCGCTCTCGAACGCCGCGGGCTTGTCACGCGGCCAACACCGACCAAGCCGCCGCGACCCGTCTCGCGCAGCTCGCTTGCGAACCTTCTCGGCAACCCGTACTACGTCGGGACCATCCGCTACGGCGGCGTCGAGTACGAGGGGCGGCACGAGCGGCTGGTGGACGGGGACACCTTTGCCCGCGTACAGGCGATACGGGCGGCGCACGACAACGCGAAGGAGCGCGAGCGAAAGCACCGCCACTACCTGAAGGGAAGCTTGCTCTGTGGCGAGTGCGGCGGCAAGCTGACCTTCGCGAGGGGGCACGGCAACGGCGGCACATACTCCTACTTCGCCTGCATCGGCCGCATTCGGGGTACGGGGTGTCGGCAGCCATACGTGCCCGTGGAGACGGTCGAGGAAAAGGTCGCCGGCCATTACGTGGAAGTGGACTTCACGGGCGACCGGTCGGAGTGGCACCGCCACCTGGACAAGGCACGGGAGAAGCTCAACGCGGCCCTTCACGGACTCCACGCTGAGAACGAGCGCCAAGCCCGGGCGCAGAAGGCGCGACTCGCGAAGATCGAAGAGGAACGGGACAAGCTTCTTGCTGCCTTCTATGCCGATGCGATCCCGGTCGAGCAGTTGAAGCGCGAGCAGGATCGACTTCGGTCTGAGGCACATCTAGCGGAGGAGGCGCTCGGTGCGGCGGAGAAGTCCGCCCACGAGCTCGGCGAGATCCTGAGCATGGCACTCGATCTGCTTGAGCACTGCGCAGATGCGTATGAATCCGCCCCGCCGCAACTCCGCCGTCAGTGGAACCAGGCGCTCTTCACGCCCTTCGTCGTCAAGAACGACGGAGAGGTTGAAGCCGATCTGACGGAACCGTTCGCGACGCTGGCGGACCCGGCGCTTCCAACTCGGCTCGGGTCGCCCGGAAGGCGCCGTCATTCGACCGCGCGGGTCCGGTCGGCCCATTCCGTTGGCCGTGGTTCCAATAAGGAGGTCTTAGTCGGGGCGACTGGATTTGAACCAGCGACCTTTCGACCCCCAGTCGAATGCGCTAC
>CAZARJ010000004.1:0-16383 GCA_964487515.1 uncultured Conexibacteraceae bacterium
GCCGACCACCGCCCCGGCCCCGGCCGGGAGCGGGGGCGCCCGCCCCAAGGCCTCGCCGCTGGCCCGCCGGATCGCCAAAGAGCGCGGCATCGAGCTCGCCTCCCTGCAGGGCTCGGGCCCCGGCGGGCGGATCGTCAGAGCCGACGTCGAGGCGGCCCGGCGGAAGGCCCCCGCCGAGCAGGCCCCTTCCGCCCCCGCCGCCGGGCAGGCCCCTTCCGCCCCCGCCGCCGAGCCCGCTCCCCCCGCCGCCGGGCTGCCCGGTCCCCCGGCCGCCCTGGCCGGAGCCGGAGCCGGAGCCCCCGAGACCGCCCGCGGGCACACCGAGACGATCGAGCTCAGCCGCCTGCAGCGCACCGTCGCCCGCCGCATGGCGGAGTCGAAGGCCACCGCGCCGCACTTCTACCTCGAGGCCACCGTCGACATGTCCGCCGCCTGGGCGGCGCGGGCGACGCTCAAGCAGAGCGCCGGCCCGGAGGGGATCGTGCCCTCCTTCAACGACCTGATCGTCAAGGCCGCGGCGCTCGCCCTGCGCGAGATGCCGCGCGCCAACGCCTCCTACAAGGACGGCAACGTCGAAGAGCACTCCCGCGTCAACGTCGGCGTCGCCGTCGCCGCCTCAGACGCCCTCGTCGTGCCGACGATCTTCGACGCCGACCGCAAGGGCCTGACCCAGATCGCGACCGAGTCCAGACAGCTCGCCGAGCGCGTGCGCGCGGGCGAGATCACCCCGCCGGAGCTGTCGGGCGGCACCTTCACCGTCTCCAACCTGGGCATGTTCGGCACCCGCGCCTTCGCCGCGGTGATCAACCCGCCCCAGGCGGCGATCCTCGCCGCCGGGGCGATCGAAGAGCGGCCCGTGGTCGCGGGCGGGGAGGTGGTGGCCGGCCGGGTCATGGACCTGAACCTGGCCTGCGATCATCGGGTCCTCTACGGGGCCGACGGGGCGCGGTTTCTGCAGCGGGTGCGCGACTTGCTGGAGGAGCCGGTCCTTCTCGCCCTCTGATCCGGGCGCAGGGAAGGTGGGCGACAAAGTGGCCCTCCGCGGGGGAAGACGTCGCCCACCTGGCCGGGCAGCGACTGTCTGCCGCAGCTGTCTGCTAGGATGGCAAACGATTGCCAACGGCTGCGAGAGGGACCGTGGCCACGCGACTGGAGGAGATTCGCAATGGGTGAGAGCAAGCAGAGGATCAGCTACGTCCCCTACGAGGACATGACCCCGGAGATGCAGGCGGAGATGGACCGCTGCGCGCGGGAGGGAACGCCGCGGCCGGAGAGCACGGCGGTGCGGGCGCACGTGCCCGCCGCGTTCTGGTTCTTCGCCAACAGCTGGCGCGACCTGTTCCGCGAGGGCATCGTCGAGCACTCGCTGAAGGAGCTCTGCCGGGTTTACATCTCGCGCACGACCAAGTGCGAGTACTGCGGCAACCAGCGCTCCGAGAAGGGAGCGCAGGAGGGGCTGAAGGAGGGCCAGTACGACGAGCTGCTCAACTTCGAGAGCTCCGACACCTACGACGAGCGGCAGAAGGCGGCCCTGGCCTACGCCGAGGCGATCGCCTGGGGCCTGCCGACCGACGACGCGTTCTGGGACCGGCTGCACGCCGAGTTCAGCGAGCCGGAGCTGGTCGAGCTGGGCTGCATGATCGGCCTGACGCTCGGTCAGCAGAGCTGGCTGCGGCTGCTCAACATCGAGCACCACCAGGTGATGCCCGGGACGAGCGCCGCGATGGCGCCGGGCTTCGAGGACGCGGAGGCCCTGAAGGCGAGCAAGGCGGCGGACGACTACTGGACCAAGGTGTCCTAGCCTGCGCACCGCCGTCCGGCGCGTCATGCCGGCCGCCATCGCGCGGGCTCGCGGCCGGGCGCTGCGCTTGCGGGCGCGGGCGTCATAGTTCCCCGCGATGAAGCCGCGGATAACGCTCAAGGACGTGGCCCGGCGGGCCGGCGTCAACCCCGCGACGGCGTCACGGGCGCTGAACCCGGACCTGCCGGGCCGCATCGCCGAGCCGACCGCGGAGCGGGTGCGGCGGGCGGCGGAGGAGCTCGGCTACCGGCCGGACCCGATCGCCCGCAGCCTCCGGACCCGGCGCTCGGGCTTCGTCGGGGTGGTCGTCCCCGACCTCACGAACCCGGTGATCCCGCCGATCGTGCGCGGCATCGAGGCCGTCCTGTGGACCGCCGGGCTGGCCTGCCTGCTCGCCGACACCGATAACGACGCCGAGCGCGAGGCGGACCTGGTCGAGGAGCTGCTGGCCCGCCGCTGCGAGGGCCTGATCGTCTCCACCGCGCAGCGGGACAGCGCCACCGTCGACGACCTCTCCAAGGGCCCGGTGCCCGCGGTGCTCGTGACCCGGAACCTCGACAGCCGGGCGCTGCCGTTCGTCGGCGGCGACGACGCGGGCGGGGTCAGCGCGGCGGTCGAGCACCTCGTGGAGCTCGGCCACCGCCGGATCGCCCACCTGACGGGGCCGCCGGAGCTCTCGACGACCGTGGTCCGGCGGCGTGCCTTCGAGGGGGCGGTCGAGCGTCTCGGGCTCGGCGGGGAGGCGGGGCCGATCCTGCACGGCGCGGCGTTCACGGAGCCGGCCGGCCGGGAGGTGGCGGAGCGGGCACTTGCCGAGGGGGGCGGGTTCACCGCGATCGTGGCCGGCAACGACATGGTCGCCCTCGGCTGCCTGGAGGCGCTGCGCGCCGCCGGCCTCGAGTGCCCCGGGGACGTCTCGATCGTCGGCCACAACGACACGCCGATGATCGCCAACCTGCAGCCTCCGCTGACGACGGTCGCGATCCCCCAGCGCGAGATCGGCATGCGGGCGGCGGAGGTGGTGCTCGAGATGCTGCGCGGCGCGTCCGCCCCGGCGGAGCCCGACCTGCTCCCCACGGAGCTGATCGTGCGCGGCTCGACCGCGCCGCCGGCGGGGCTCGCCGGCGAGCACGCGGCGACGGCCGGCGCCTCGCCGGCCTGAATGAGGCGCCGGCCGGGGGCGGACCGCCGTCCCCGACCCCCCCCTGCGCTGTCCGCCGCCTCGCCGGATCCCCGCGCCAGTCGCCTCGCCCTCGGCGGGAGCCGGCAGCGTAAGTGGCCTCCGGACGGCAACTCCTGCGACCCGCCCGCCGCCGGTCGGTGGCGGGGGGCGACGAAGGTCCCCCCGGCGGTCGAAGGTGGGCCGGTTGGCCACGCCCGCCCCGCGGCGTGCTAGCGTAGGCCGCGATACAAACGATTGCAGTCGCTGTCGGAGGGAGATCGGCGGCGGCGGGTCGATGGGAGTCAGGAGGAGAGAGGGCATGCCCGATGCGCGCGTGCAGGCGGCGATCGACAACTGGGCGCCGCGGCTGGTCACCCAGGGGGTGGACTACAACGACTTCGTCCGCACCACGGCCGGAATTGAGACCTGGGAGGGCTGGCTGGACGGCTTCTCCGAGCTCGGCGAGATGCACCTCGGGCTCGCGGCCGAGGCCGCCGAGCGGGGGCGCACGCGGACGGCCGGCGAGGCCTACGTCCGGGCTGCGCTCGCCTTTCACTTCGCCAAGTACGTCTGGGTGCTCGACGGGGAGCGCAACCGGCAGACGACCGAGCGCGCCCGCGATGCGCTCTACGCGGCGCACGGGCACCTCGATCCGACCGCCGAGCGGATCAGCGCCGACCGCGACGGGGTGTCGATCCGGGCGAACCTGCGCCGCCCCGCCGGCGTGGAGCGGCCGCCGCTCGTCGTCCTGATCCCGGGCCTCGACTCGACCAAGGAGGAGTTCTTCAACTTCGAGCAGGTCTTCCTCGACCGGGGCCTGGCGACCGTGTCGCTGGACGGGCCCGGGCAGGGGGAGGCCGGCTTCGAGGTCCCGATCCGCCCCGACTACGAGGTCGGGGTCGGCCTGCTGCTCGACGAGCTCGCCGGGCGCACCGACGTCGATCTCGACCGGGTCGGTGCGGCGGGGGTCAGCCTGGGGGGCTACTACGCGCCCCGCGCGGCCGCCTACGAGCCACGCCTGCGGGCGGTCGCCGGCGTTTCGGGCCCGGGCAACTTCGGGGCGCTCTGGGAGGACCTGCCCGCGCTCACCCGCGAGGCGTTCGTCCACTACTCGCGCTCGGCGGGCGACGAGGAGGCGCGCGAGCGGGCGCTGGAGCTCGACCTCGAGGGGGTCGCGGAGGAGATCGACCAGCCCCTGCTGCTGATCACCGGCCGCCGCGACCGGCTGATTCCCTGGCGCTCGACCGAGGCCGTCGCCGAGCGCGCCCCGCAGGGCAGCTTCGTCCTCTACGACGAGGGCAACCACGTCTGCAACAACGTCTCCTACCGCTACCGGCCCCTGCTGGCCGACTGGCTCGGCGAGCAGCTCCGAAGCTAGTCGGTTCGACCCCGCATCCCACGAATCCGACATTTTGGTTGCTATGGAGCGAATTAATCGGGTTCGTGATCGCCGGCCCGGGGCCGGGCGGCGGGACGGGGGCCGAGGGCGGTGAGCCCGATGGAGGGCGCGCGGCGGGTGACCGTCAAGGACGTCGCCCGCGACGCCGGGGTGCATCCGGGGACCGTCTCGCGGGCCCTGAACGCGAGCACGCGGGCGCTGGTCAGCGAGGCCACCGCGGAGCGCGTGCTGGCGACCGCCGCCCGGCTCGGCTACCGGCCCAACTCGATCGCGCGCGGGCTGAAGACCAGCCGCTCCTACACCGTCGGGGTCCTGATCCCGGATCTGATGAACCCGCTCTTCCCGCCGATCGTGCGCGGGATCCAGGACCGGCTCGAGGAGGCGGCGCATACCCCGCTGATCGCCAACACCGACAACGACCCCGAGCGCGAGCGGGCCGACTTCGAGGCGATGCGAGCGCGCCGCGTCGACGGCCTGATCAGCGCCACGGCGCGCCGGCGCGAGGGCCCCGTCGATCCCCTCGACGAGGAGGGGATGCCGATCGTGCTCGTCAACCGGCGCCACGAGAGCGGCGCGCGCTCCTCGGTCGTGAGCGACGACCGGGCCGGGGTGCGGCTCGCGGTCGAGCATCTGGTCGGGCTCGGCCATCGCCGCATCGCCCACATCGCCGGGCCGCAGAACCTCTCGACCGGATACCTGCGCCGCGAGGGGTTCGTCGCCGCGATGCGGGCCGCGGGCCTGGAGCCGGACCCGGAGCTGATCCTGGTCAGCTCGGCATTCGTCGAGGCCGAGGGGGAGCGGCTCTGCGCGGAGCTGCTGGACGCCGATCTCGGGGTCACGGCGATCGTCGCCGGCAACGACCTGCTGGCGCTCGGCTGCTACGACGCCTTCGCCGCCCGCGGCATCGGCTGCCCGGTCGAGATCTCCGTGATCGGGTTCAACGACATGCCGTTCTCGGGCTGGTTCAACCCGCCGCTGAGCACCGTGCGGCTGCCGCACTACGAGATCGGCGCACGCGCGGCCGACCTCCTCCTGCGGCACCTGGACGAGCCGGACGCCGCCCCCGAGCAGGTCGTGCTGCCGCCCGAGCTGGTGCTCCGCGACTCGGTCGCGCCGGTCGCCTGAGGAGCTGGACGACTCTTCGCCGCCGCGTCGCCGCCGAGCTTGCAGAAACCCGTGCGATGCGCGGGTAAGTGCAAGTTCGGCATGGGATCCACCCGATGGGCGCGGTTCGGCGGGAGCTGAAGCGGGCGGAGCGTGTGCTATGTTGCAATCGATTGCACGACGGGCTCGGGCTGAGGCGCTGCGGGCCGGCGACGGGTGTGATCGCAAACCGATCGGATCTGGAGGAGAGATGTCCGAAGGCGGAGAGCAGCAGGTTCTCATCGAGGGCGGTGCCGTGATCACGATGGACGCGGAGCGCAGTCGCCACGACGACGGCTACGTGCTCATCGCGGGCGGCGAGATCAGGGCGGTCGGCGATCGCGCCGATCTGGACGAGGCGACGCTCGCCGGGGCGCGGCGCGTCGACGCGGGCGGCTGCGTGGTCGTGCCGGGGCTGATCAACACCCATCAGCACCCCTGGTACAACCTCTTCAAGGGGCTCGGCGGCGGCATGCTCCTGGAGCAGTGGATCCAGAACCTGCTGCGGCCGACCGCGGAGGCGATCACGCCCCGCGACCTCGAGGTCTCCAGCCGGCTGTCCTGCATGGAGATGCTGGCGACCGGGACCACGACCTGCCTCAACCACTCGGTCACCCTGACCGACATGGAGGCGGTCGGGGCGACGCTCGAGCCGGTGATCGAGGCCGGCATGCGCCAGCTCTTCGCGAAGGAGGTCCGGCCGCAGGATCTGGACGCGCAGATCGCGCTGGCCGAGGAGGTCCACGAGCGCTGGCATGGCGCCGCGGGCGGGCTGGTCACGATCGGCCTGGTGCTCGAGAGCACCGCGCACTGGGTCGCGATGGGCACCTCCTCGGAGGAGCTGATCGTGCGCGGCAACGAGCTCGCCGAGCGGCTCGGCGCGCGGATCACCGACCATCAGGCCGGCGGCACGATGTCGCGCGACTCCGGCTACCTGCACTTCGTGATCGAGATGGGCCGCACCGACGCCGAGTTCCTGCACGGGCTCGGGGTGCTCGACCCGAAGTGGATCCTCGCCCACTCGATCCACGCCCGCGACCGCGACATCGAGCTGATCGCCGCCAGCGGGGCGACCGTCGCGCACACGCCGACCAGCGAGTCCTCGCGGGGGGCCGGGATCACGCCGGTGAAGCGCTACCGCGACGCCGGCGTAAACGTCCATCTGGGAACGGACGGGCCGATGGTCGACACGAGCGTCGACATGGTCGAGCAGATGAAGGCCGTGATCATGTTCCAGAACCAGGTCCACAACGACCCGCTCGCCGTCACGCCCGACGACGCGCTGGCGATGGCGACCCGCGACGCCGCCGAGGCGCTCGGCCTCAGCGACACGCTCGGCTCGCTGGAGGCCGGCAAGCGGGCCGACGTGGCGATCTTCGACCTCGAGGATCCGACCTGCGGCGTCTGGCACGACCCGGTCACGGCGCTGGTGCACTCGTCCTCGGGCCGGGCCCGGACGGTCTTCGTCGAGGGCGAGGAGCTGGTTCGCGACGGCGCGCTGACGCGCTTCGACGCGGCGGCCGTCGGGGAGGTCCTGGAGGAGGCCCGCGACTGCGCCGCGGCCCTGCTCGACCGCGCCGACGTCCCCGCCGCGGCCGCCGACGCGAGCCAGCGGGCCGGGATGAAGGCGATCGTCTGAGGCCGGAGATCGGGTCTTGACAGACGGAGTCCGCGGCGTGTAGTCTGCACACGATTGCCGCAAACGATTGCAACGCAAGGCGATTTGCGAAGCTCTGGAGGAGGGCCAAAAAGCATGGGACCGAAGATCAACGGTAAGGGCGCGCGGCGTGGGAGTGGCGCGCGCAAGAGATCCGCGAGGCGCGGCGGGTTCGCGCCCGGTGGCAGGCTCCGCTGGCTGGGCGCGCTGATCGCGGCGCTGCTGCTGGCGTTCGCGCTCAGCGCCTGCGAGGGCGCGGGCTCCGACGAGGACGACTCCGCCGACAGCGACGAGCCGATCGTCGTCGGCGCCTCGCTGCCGCTGACCGGGCCGCTCTCGGTCCCCGGTCAGGGACACGTCGAGGGCTACGACCTCTGCGTCGAGAAGCTCAACGAGGGCGGCGGGATCCTCGGCCGTCAGGTGGAGCTGAAGACGAGCGACAACCGCTCCGACACGGAGACGGTGGTCAACCAGACGGAGCGCTTCATCAGCGTGGACAACGCCGACATGATCCTGGGCACCTTCTCGACCCTGCTCTCGTTCCCGGCGAGCGCGATCACCGAGCAGAACCAGATGATCTACTGGGAGCCGTCCGACAGCTCGGTGCAGAGCCACTCGCGAGGCTTCGAATACAACTACGGCTTCACGCTCAAGCCGATCGACTACATCGCGGCCACCCCGGTGGACGCGATCTTCGAGCTCGCTGACGAGGGTGACATCCCCGAGGACCAGCTGCCGACGAGCGCGGCGGTCATCTACACGGATGACTTCTTCACCAACGCGATGGCGCGCGGGCTGCTCGGCGGCACGCTGAAGGTGCCGGGCGTCGATCCGATCGACTTCGGCGAGGGCTACCTGGCCGAGCACGATCTGGAGCTGACCATGGACGAGCAGATCCCGAAGAGCTTCACCGACTGGACCTCGCTGCTGAGCAAGGTCAAGGACTCGGGTGCGGAGTACTTCTTCGGGCTCATGCAGGCCCCGGCCGAGGTCGACATCGCGAAGGCGATGAAGACGGTCGGCTACAACCCGAAGGCCGCCTTCTTCGCTCAGGGCACCTACCCCGAGTTCGCGAAGTCGGTCGGCAAGGACGCCGCGGACGGGATCATCGTCTGGAGCACCTGGGGCCCGAACGTGCAGTGGGTCGGCCAGCTCAACGGCGAGGAGTACTCGAACCAGGACTTCGTGCGTGACTTCAAGGAGAAGTACGACAAGCCGCCGAACGAGGACAACGCCCAGTCCTTCGCCGTCTGCCAGGCGATGGCATACGCGATCGAGGGCGCCGGCACGACCGACAACACGGAAGTGAAGGAGTGGCTGGACGAGCGGACCGCCGAGGATCCGATCCCGACGATCCAGGGCGACTACTACTTCGACGAGGACGGCCTCACCGCCGACCGGGATGTGCTCCTGCAGCAGTGGCAGAACGGCGAGCTGGTGCATATCTTCCCGAAGGGAGAGGAGTTCCCGGAGACGGCCAAGATCCAGTACCCGATGCGCGGCTGAGGAGGGTCGCGCGGCCCCGGTGCGCGGCCGAGGAGAGCCGCGCACCGGGTGTCCGCCGGGCGGCGGACGGAATGAGCGGAGACAAACCCCAGGAGATGCAGGAGAGAGGTTGAGAGATGGCTGAGCCAGAGCAGGAGGGCACGAAGCCCTGGGCGATACACCCCGACCCGAGCCGGGCTTCGGAGATGCCCTACGCGGCGGCGGTGGAGGTGCCGGAGGGATGCGTGATCATCTTCATCTCCGGGGCGACACCTTCGCCGCTCTACCACCAGCACCCCCACGTCCCGGAGGAGCACGTGCAGCCGGATGACATCCGCGAGCAGACCCGGCGGGCGCTGGAGAACATCAAGCTCGTGCTCGATGCCCGCGGGTTGACCTGGCGGGACGTGGTCAAGGCGACCAAGTACCTGACCGACATGCGCGAGGCGGACGCCATGCACGAGGTCTGGCGCGAGTACTTCGGCGACTGGCAGCCCGCGAGCACGATGATCTGCATCAACAACCTGAGCTCGCCGGGCGCGCGGGTGGAGCTGGATCTGATCGCGGTGGGCCGCCCCGAGCGCGCCTGAGGAGGCATTCGATGGCCGTGGCACTCGCACCGACGCCCATGGAGTCCACCAGCCCGAGCCCCGGTTCCGGCCCGATCCTCGCGGTTGACGGGATCAGCCGCGACTTCGGCGGGCTGAAGGCCGTGCACGGCTGCTCCTTCACGGTCGAGCGGGGCAGCATCACGAGCCTGATCGGGCCCAACGGCGCCGGCAAGACGACCGCCTTCAACCTGATCAGCGGCCTGCTGATGACGACGGAGGGCGAGATCACCTTCGACGGCCGGCGGATCACCGGGCTGCGCCCGCACAAGATCACCCGGGCCGGGATCGCGCGCACCTTCCAGATCACCCGCGTGCTCGGCGAGCTGTCGGTGCTCGAGAACGTCGTCCTCAGCGCGCGCAGCAGCGGCGTGCGGCGGCTCTTCGGCAACACGATGCACGCCGCCGAGCGCGACCGCGCCCTCGAGCTGCTCGAGTTCGTCGGCATGACGCGGCTCGCCGAGCGGCCCGCTGACGAGCTCTCATTCGGCCAGCGCAAGCTCGTGGAGCTCGCGGCGGCGATGATGTCGGAGCCGCGCCTGGTGCTCCTCGACGAGCCCGCCGGCGGGATCAACCCGCGGCTGATCGAGGACATCGTGGAGCGCATCCGGGAGCTCAACGAGCGGGGCGTCACCTTCCTGATCGTCGAGCACAACATGGACGTGGTCATGGACCTCTCCGACTCGGTGATCGTGATGGCCGCCGGCGAGGTGCTGCGGCAGGGCTCGCCGGAGCTGATCCAGTCCGACGCCGCCGTCCTCGACGCGTACCTGGGGCGCACGTGAGCGCGCTGCTGGAGCTGCGCGAGGTGCGGGCGGGCTACGGCTCGGGCCCCGACATCCTCAACGGGATCACGCTCACGATCGACGCGGGCTCGACGACCTGCGTGATCGGCCCCAACGGAGCCGGCAAGTCGACGATGCTGAAGGCGATCGCCGGCCTGCTGCCCCTGCGCGGCGGAGAGATGCGCTTCGCCGGCGAGCGCATCGACGGCCGGCGCGCCGACCAGGTCCTGCGCAGCGGCGTCTGCTTCGTGCCCACCGACCGGAGCCTGTTCGGCGATATGACCGTGCAGGAGAACCTGACCATGGCCGGCTACTCGCTCGACGACCGGGACGAGCTCGACGCCCGCATCGAGGAGGTATTCGAGATGTTCCCGGTGCTCGCCGAGCGGCGCTCGCAGCGGGCCCGGACCCTGTCCGGCGGCCAGCAGCAGATGGCGGCCCTGGCGCGGGCCTGGATCCTGCGCCCGCGCTTGCTGCTCGTGGACGAGCCGAGCATGGGCCTTGCCCCGCAGGTGACCGAGCAGGTCTTCGCCGTCCTCGATCGCTTCCGGGACGCCGGGATGACCGTCCTCCTGGTCGAGCAGAACGCGCACCGCGGGCTCGAGTGCGCGCAGTGGGGGTGCGTCCTCGACCTCGGCGCGAAACGCTTCGAGGGGCCCGCGGACTCGATCCTCACCAACCCGGAGATCCGAGAGCTCTACCTCGGCCGGCGCTCGGACGCGAACGGCGGCGCCGGGGCCGCCGGCTGAGCGGATGGACATCCTGCAGATCATCATCCTGGGCGTTCTGCTGGGCGGGATCTACGGCCTCATGGCGACCGGCCTGACGATGCTCTACGGCGTCATGAAGGTGATCAACCTCGCGCACGGCGCGTTCATGATCGTCGGCGCCTACATCGCCTTCGTGCTCTGGCGCGACCTCGGCATCGACCCGCTGCTCTCGACCGTGATCACCGGGCCGGCGCTGTTCGTGCTCGGCGTCGCCCTCTACCAGTTCATCTTCAAGCGGGTCGCCGACAACCCGCGCTTCACCGAGATGACCGTGCTGCTCACCTTCGGGCTGGCGCTCGGGATCGAGGGCATCCTGGGCGAGATCTTCAGCAACATCTTCCACTCCACCCAGCCCGGCTACGCGACCGACACGATCGACCTGGGCTCGGTCTTCATCCCCACCGGCCAGCTCTACGGCTTCGGAGCCAGCCTGATCGCGCTCGCCCTGCTCTGGGGCTTCCTCTACTTCACGCGCCCCGGCTACGCGATCCGGGCCACGATGCAGGACCGCGACGCGGCGCAGATCGTCGGCGTCAACGTCGATCGGATCTCGGCCCTGGCCTTCGGGATCGGGGTCGGCCTCGCCGGGATCGCCGGCTCGCTGCTCTCCTACCTGTTCACCTTCTTCCCGGGCTCCCACATCGCCTGGATCGGGCTGCTGCTCTCGCTGATCGTGGTCGGCGGGCTCGGCAGCCTCACCGGGGCCCTGGTCGCCGCCGTCGGGCTGAGCGTGATCGCCGCCTTCGCCGTCGATCAGTTCGGCCCCGAGTGGTCGTATCTGACCTTCTACCTGCTGCTCTTCGTGATCCTGCTGGTCCGCCCGCAGGGGCTGTTCGGCAAGGCGGAGACGATCTAGATGGCGGAGATGGCCTCAGTCGAGGGGGTCGAGACGGGCGGGCGGCGGCTGCGGATCTCCGGCCGGGCGGCCTTCCTCGCCGCCCTCATGCTCGCCCTGCTCGCGGTGCCGCTGCTGTATCCGGTCCTCGTTCCCTACTCGTACGTGCTGCAGATCATGACCGGGGGCTTCATGTGGATCGCCTTCGCCTCGAGCTGGAACATCATCGGCGGCTTCACGGGCTACATCTCGCTCGGCCACAACGTCTTCGTCGCGATCGGGGCCTACTTCTCGGCGGCGCTGTTCATCTACGCGGACCTCTCGCCGTTCGTGACCGCGATCGGTGCCGGGCTGGTCTGCGCGGCGGTCGGCTTCGCGATCGGGCTGATCACCCTGCGCACGCGCGGCGACGCCTTCATCATCGCCACGATCGCCCTGATGCTGATCGCCCAGATCGGCTTCGACAACTGGGGCTGGCTCGGCGGCTCGAGCGGCATCGCGCTGCCGCCGCTGCACATGTCCGACGCCGCCCTGGTCAAGGTCCCCTTCTACTACGGGATGCTGCTCGTCGCCGTCGGCGCCGTCTACCTCTCCTACCGGATCCGCCACTCCCGCTTCGGGCTCGGCCTGCGGGCGATCGCCGAGGACGAGGTCAAGGCCGAGGCGGCGGGCATCGACACGCGCTCCTACAAGGTCGCCGCCTTCGCGCTCAGCGCCGTGTTCATCGGCATCGGCGGCGCCCTCTGGGGCTACTCGCTCTTCTACCTGCGACCGGAGGTCTTCCTCGCGATCGGGATCGCCGCGGACATGGTGCTGATGGCGATCATCGGTGGCCGGGGCACGGTCGCCGGCCCGGTCATCGGAGCGGTCCTGATCGTCGCCTTCAACGAGTGGTCGGTGGGCCAGTTCGGCTCCAGCGAGCTCAACCTGACGATCACGGGCGCCCTGCTGGTCGGCGCGCTCCTCTTCTTCCCCGGCGGGATCGTCGGCAGCCTGCGCGCGCGCGGCAAGCTGCCCGCGATCCTCGACTGGGACTGAGGCGGCGGTCGTCGTGCGCGCGGCGCCCCGGAGCGGGGACGGGAGCAATCCGACCATCGCGAGGGGGGCGTGAGCGGAGCGATATGGGCAGCCCTGTCCGGAGCGGGATTCGGCCTCTTCCAGTCGATCAACGCGCGCGCCGTGCGCGACCTCGACAGCGTCTACCGCTCGACCTTCCTGCAGCTCGTCGTGGCGACCCTGGTGCTCGCCTTCGCGGCCGTGCTCACCGAGGACGTGGGGGCGCTCCTGCACGCCCCGGCGTGGGGCATCATCGCCTTCGCGCTCGCGGGCTTCGTGCACTTCTTCGTCGGCTGGACGACGCTCAACATGAGCCAGGCGCGGATCGGCGCCGCCCGCACGAGCCCGCTGCTGTCGACGACGCCGGTCTTCGGGCTGCTCTTCGCCGCCGTCTTCGCGAGCCAGTTCCCGGGCGCGCTGGCGACGTTCGGGATCGCGGTGACGATGTTCGGGGCCTACATGGTCGCCGACCCCGGCTCCGGGCAGCGCGCCCGGCTCTCGGACTCGGTCTTCGCGGTCGGCACGGCGTGCGCCTGGTCGGTCAGCGCCGTGCTCACGGTCGAGGGGCTGGAGAGCTTCGACTCGCCGCTGCTCGGCGTGACGGTGGGGATGCTCGCCGCGACCACCGGCTACGGCCTGCTCGTCCCCTTCACCGACGAGCCGCGGCTGAAGAAGGGCCGCGAGGCGCTCAACCTGAAGCTGATCGCCGGCGTGATCGCCGGCTTCGCCACCTGGGGCCGCTGGCTGGCGCTCGACGACGCGGCCGTCGGCGCGGTCCTGGCCCTGCAGCTCGTCTCCGTCCCCGTGGTGCTGATCGCGGCACCGCTGATCTCGGGCCGGGCGGTGGAGATCGTGACGCCAAAGATCTGGGTCGGCGCCCTGCTCGTGATCGCCGGCTCGTTGTTGTTGATCGTAGGAGGGTGAATAGCCAGTGAGCAATGAGGAGACGGATTACGTAGTCGCGGGGGCGGGGCACAACAGCCTGATAGCGGCGGCGTATCTGGCGCGCGCCGGGTACTCGGTGAGGGTGCTGGAGGCGCGGCCGATCCCCGGCGGCGGCGCCGCCTCCGAGGAGCTGCTGCGGCCGGGCTTCCAGCTCGACTCCTGCTCCACCGGCCACACCCTGATCCAGACCAACCCGCTGCTGGTCGACGACGAGCTCGGCCTGCTCGGCCGCTACGGGCTCGAGTACCTGCAGCCCGACCCCTTCGCGCACGTCGCCTTCCCCGACGGCGAGCACCTGACGATGTGGCTCGATCTGGACCGCAGCTGCGAGGAGCTCGCCCGCTTCTCGCGCCGCGACGCGGAGACCTACCGGCGGATGATCGGCGAGTACGACTCGGTCAAGCACATCTTCGGCGCCAGCCGCTTCACGCCGCCCGGCTTCGGCTTCTCGATGGAGAAGGCGCTCGCGGAGCATCCCGACGGGCGCCTCTGGGAGCGCCGCCGGATGATGAGCGCCTGGGACGTGGTCCGGTCCGAGTACGAGAGCCGGCACGTGCAGGCGTTCATGCTCTGGCAGGCGTTTCAGACCTACATGCCGGTCGACGCACCCGGCACCGGCCCGCTCGCCTACTCGATCGTCTACGGCCGCCAGGGGCGCGGGTGGACCCTGCCGCTGGGCGGCTCCGGCCGGCTCGCCGACGCCCTCGTGCAGGCGATCGCCGACCACGGCGGGGAGGTGCTCTGCGACCGCCCGGTGGCGCGGCTGCTGCTCGAGGGTGGGCGCTGCGTGGGGGTGGAGACCGAGGACGGCGAGCGCCACCGGGCGCGGCTCGGCGTCGTCTCGACGATCCACGTCAAGCATCTGATCGAGATGGCACCCGCAGAGGCCTGGGGCCGGGACTTCAGCTACGGCGTGCGGACCTACGACATCGGCCTCTCCGGCTTCGCGATGCAGCTCGCCACCTCCGCCGCGCCCACCTACGACGCGCCCGCCGGGCCCCGCACCTCGGTCTCCTCCGGCCTCGCCGCCTGGCCGCAGCGGATGCTCGACTTCGGGCGCCGGATCCGCGACGGCATCCTCGACCCCGAGCCCGCCTGGGTGCTGGTCGCCACGCCGACGCTCGCCGATCCCTCGCGGGCGCCGGAGGGCCACCACACGGTGAAGCTGCTCACCGCCCAGGCCGGGGTGCGGCCCCCCGGCACCGGGAGCTGGGAGGAGACGAAGGAAGAGGACGCCGAGCGGCTGCTGGAGCGGCTGCGCGAGGTGGCGCCCTCCTTCACCGAGGACGTGATCCTGGATCGGCTGGTGATGAGCCCCGACGACATCGAGGCTGCCAACCGGCACATGATCCACGGCGCCTTCCACGGCGGCCACCGCGGACCGGGCCAGATCGGGGCGAGCAGGCCGGCTCCCGGCTGGGGCCAGTACCGGATGCCGATCGAGGGCCTCTACCAGACTGGCGGCACTACTCATCCGGGCGGCTCGATCACGGGCGCCCCGGGCCGCAACGCCGCCTGGGTGATCCTCGCCGATCAGGGCCGTGACCTGAAGGACGTGATCGCATGAGCGCCGTGACCGACGTCCACGCGCACGTGATCGTCCCCGAGATCCAGCGCGACGGCGCGGGCGAGGACTGGCGCCCCCGCGTGCGCCGCGAGGGGGAGGGCGCGGTGGTCGAGTTCGGGGGGCGCGAGATCCGCTCGATGACGCGCGAGGTGGCCGACGTCGAGACGATGCTCGCGATCTCCGGCCGCCTCGGCGTCGAGCGCCTGCTGCTCTCGCCCTGGGTGCCGCTGCTCTACCTGAACGCCGAGCCCGAGGCGGGCCTGGAGCGCTGCCGGATCCAGAACCGCGCCCTGGCGGAGCTGCAGGCGACCCACCGGGGCCTGATCGCCGCGATCGGGGCGGTCCCGCTGCAGGACCCGGAGCTCGCCGCGAGCGAGCTGCCGGCGGTGCGTGCCGCCGGCCTGGCGGGGGTCGAGATCGCGGCCAGCGTGGGCGGCGTCTACGTCGGCGATCCGCGCTTCGAGCCCTTCTGGGCGGCCGCCGAGGAGACCGGGTCGCTGGTCTTCATCCACCCGACGACCCGCGGCTTCAGCGATCCCGTGTTCGAGGGCCACTACCTCTGGAACGCGGTCGGCAACCCGCTCGAGACGACGATCGCCGCCGCGCAGATGACGATGTCCGGCCTCATGGAGCGGCACCCGGGCCTGCGCGTCATCCTCGCCCACGGCGGCGGGGCCCTGCCCGCCCTGCGCGGCCGCCTCGCGCACGCCCACAGCTTCCAGCCCCAGGCGCGCGCCGACCTGGGCGAATCGCCGCGCGAGTCGATCCGGCGCTTCTACTTCGACACGATCACGCACGACCGCGACCTGCTGCGCGCGCTCGTCGACTGGGCCGGGGCGGACCGGGTCCTGCTCGGCAGCGACTACCCGTTCGACATGGGGGACCAGGACCCGGTCGCCAGCGTGCGCGCCCTCGGCCTCGAGCGGGAGGCCGAGGAGGCCGTCCTCGGCGGCAACGCCGAGCGCCTGCTCAGCGAGCCCGCCTGACCCCCCGGGCCGGCCGGCCGCCGGGACGGCGGCAGACTCCCCCTCCGGCCGGCCACTGGGGCGATCCGCGTCGGTATGCCGACGTGATTCTCCCCACCGGAAGCGGAGCCCCCCGGACAGGCCGGCCACTGGGGCGATCCGCGTCGGTATGCCGACGTGATTCTCCCCAGCGGAGCGGAGCGCC
>CAZARJ010000004.1:16483-29886 GCA_964487515.1 uncultured Conexibacteraceae bacterium
TGGGGCGATCCGCGTCGGTATGCCGACGTGATTCTCCCCAGCGGAGCGGAGCGCCTCGGACGGGCCGGCCACCGGGGCGATCCGCGTCGGTATGCCGACGTGATTCTCCCCAGCGGAGCGGAGCGCCCCGGACGGACCGCCACTGCGGTGATCCGCGTCGCTGCCGGCCATCCTGCCGGCGGCCCGCTCAGCGCGCGGGGCCGGCGGGACGGAGGCCGCGCTCGAAGTCGTGCAGCGACTCGGCGCCCGTCTCGGTGACCAGCAGCAGCTCGCCGGTCTGGACCCCCGCGGTCTCGTCGGTCGTGACCACGTTGGGCTGCACCACGACCATCATCCCCGGCTCGAAGGTGAAGTCGGGGACCGGGGTCAGAGCCCGGCTCCGCGTCCCCAGGATCGGCGGCAGGTAGCCGCCGACGAAGCCGTGCACGAGGTCGTCGCGGATCGTGAAGCCCGCGTCCTCGATCACGCCTGAGGCGTCGACCAGGTCGGCGGCCGTGGCGCCGGGGCGGAGGCGGGCGACGATCGCGTCGAAGGCCGCGTCGGCGACCTGCTGCAGCTCGCGGTAGAGCGGCGCCGGCTCGGCCTCGACGGTGAACGTGCGCAGCAGCTGGGCGGCGTAGCCCCACCAGGCGGCGCTGATCTCGCAGCTCAGCGCGTCGCCGGCGCGCAGCTCGCGGCCCGAGTGCCACTGGGCGGGGACGCAGACGCCCGGCTCGTCCATCTGCGTGGCGCCGATGTAGTGGATGTGGGTGGTGCCGCCGCGGGAGACGTAGGCGCGCTCGACCGCGTCGGCCAGCTCGGGCTCGCTGACGCCGGGGACGGCGCTCTCGCGCAGCGCCGCGACCGCATCGTCGGTCATCGCGGCCGCGATCCGGGTCCAGGCGATCTCCTCCTCGGACTTGACGAGGCGCAGGCGGATGTACTCCCTGCCGAGCGACTTCACCGACGTGAGCTCGGAGAGGCGCTCGTGCGCGCGGTGGTCGAGCGGTCCGATCACGGCGAGCGGCGTGTCCGAGGTGGCGCCGCGGCGGCGCAGCTCGGCGATCGCGGTCTCGATCGTGTCGGGGCCCGCCCAGTCGACGTCGGCGCCGGACGCGATCCGGCGCGCGGCCGGGACGTGGTTGTAGAAGTTGACGACCAGCTTGTCGCGCTCGCCGGGGGTGTGGACCACGAGCGCCTCGCGGGTCACCGGCCAGCCGGTCAGCCAGGCGACGCCGGAGCCGAAGCGGTTGGCGCCGTAGACGATCGCGTGCTCGGCGCCGTGCTCGGCGAGCAGGGCGTCGAGCTGCTCCGCCCGGGCGGCCATCTCGGCCTCGCTGAAGCGCGGATAGCCGTCGGCGCCGAGCACGGCGGCCGGATCGACGGCCCTCATCGCAGACCTCCCGCGCCCGCGTCCGGGCCGGGGATCCCCGGGCCCCGCGGGCTCGCCGTCTGCGCGCCGGAGTCGAGCTCGGTGTTCAGGTTCGACTGCGTCTCGCGCTCCGGCGGGAGGGTGCCGCCGACCGTGTAGTAGGGCTTGCCGGCGATCAGCAGATCCTCGGCCGGGAAGCGGGTGATCACCTCGCAGCCGTCCGCGGTGACGACGAGCTGCTCCTCGATCCGCGCCGCCGACCAGCCGTCGGAGGCGGGCCAGAACGTCTCCAGGGCGAAGACCATTCCCTCCTGGATCTCCTCCGGGTGATCGAGCGACACGAGGCGGCTGAAGATCGGCTTCTCCCAGATCGTCAGCCCGACCCCGTGGCCGAACTGGAGTGCGAAGGCGGCCTCCTCGTCGGGGAAGCCGAACTCCTGCGCCTTCGGCCACAGCGAGACGACGTCGCCGGTCGTGACGCCGGGGCGGATCATCGCGATCGCCGCGTCGAGGTAGTAGCGGCAGCGCTTGTAGGCGTCGGCGAGCGAGCGCGATCCGCTGCCGACCGCGAAGGTGCGGTAGTAGCAGGTGCGGTAGCCCATGAAGCTGTGCAGGATGTCGAAGTAGGCGGGGTCGCCCGGGCGCAGCGCCCGGTCGGTGTAGACGTGGGGGTGGGGGCTGCAGCGCTCGCCGGAGATCGCGTTCACGCCCTCGACGAACTCCGAGCCCATGTCGTAGAGGACCTTGTTGACGAGGCCCACGCACTCGTTCTCGCGGAAGCCGGGGCGCATCGCCCGGTAGAGCTCCTCGTAGGCCGCGTCGACCATCATGCAGGCGTGGTTGAGCAGGGTGATCTCGTCCTGCGTCTTGATCATCCGCGCCTCCTGCAGCAGCTGCTGGCCGTCGACGACCTCGATCCCGGCCCGCTGCAGCGCGAACAGCACCGGGGGCTCGACCGCGTCGACGCCGACCGGCTCCGAGAGCAGGTCGCGCTGCTCGAGCTCGGCGCGGATCTTCTCCGCGACGCTCTCGGCCCGGCCCGACTCCGGCGACATCGCGCCGCGCATGGTCGAGATCCCGGCCCGCGAGCGCTCCTCGCCGAGCCAGGGGTTGTAGAGCTGGTGGTGGCGGGCGGCGGAGCCGAAGTCCCACATGATCGGCTCGTCGCCCTGGGGCAGCAGGCAGAAGCGGTTCAGCTTGTCGGCCGCCCAGGTGCCGATGTGGGTCGCGGTGATGTAGCGGATGTTCGCCATGTCGAAGCACAGCAACGCGCCCAGCTCCGACGCCTCGAGCGCCGCCCGCGCCCGGGCGAGCCGCTCCTCGCGCAGCCGGTCGAAGCGGACCCGCTCCTCCCAGTCGACACCCATCGCTCCGTAAGTGGGAAGTCCCATGGCCTCCGTCCGTTCGTCTTTGCCTCAACCAGTTGCGGCCCGCATCCGCCTCTGGGACCGCGAAGTGCCGAGGTCCCGAGCGCCGGTGCCCGAACGCCGATGCCCGAACGCCGATGCCCGAGCGCCGCAATCGTTTGCAGAGTGTAGCGCGAAACGCGACCGAGCCGGGGTCATCCGGCGTGAGCTTGCACTTTTCGGCAACTGTTCCGGGTGGCTGCAAGGTCGGCGCGATGGCGCGGCGAGGCTTTTCCACACGCCTGCTGGTACAAAAGACTCTGCATGTCCAGCGCCGAGCGATCTCCGGAGCCGACCCCGGCCCGCCCCTCCACCGACACCCCGGTGGCGGCCGGGGTGGAGGGGGACCCCGCCGTCTCCGTCCTGGCCGGGCTGCTCTGGGAGGCGCTGCGGGAGCTGGGCAACGCGGGCGAGCCCGAGCGCGCCAACCGGATCGGCGGCCGCGCCTGGTCGGCGCTGCGCCGGCGCGACGCGAAGGCGGCCCACAAGATCAACGGGCTCATGCACCGCCTCGCCCGCCAGGAGGCGGCGCTGGTCGCCGCCGGGCGCGATCCCGCGCGCGAGGACTGACCGCCCCTACACCGACGCTCGGCGGGCGAGCGTCCGACCGGAAAGGACCGATAGATGGGAGAGCACCTGTTCCCAGCGGCGACCCGCGAGCTGCATCGCCGGCGCAAGGAGCTGGCACCGGAGACGAGCGACGCCTTCCTGGCGTTCAGCAAGCAGGTCTTCGCCGACGGCGCCCTGGACGAGAAGACGAAGCAGCTGATCGCTGTCGCGGTCGCGCACGTGACCCAGTGCCCCTACTGCATCCGGGGCCACACGCGGGCGGCGACCCGCAAGGGCGCGACCCCGGAGCAGTTAATGGAGGCGATCTGGGTGGCGGCGGAGATGCGCGCCGGGGGCGCCTACGCCCACTCGGCGATCGCCCTCGACGAGCTCGAGGAGGGCGCGGAATAGCGGCGGACGACCGGATCGCCCGCTTCGCGGTGGCGGGCGGACGGCTGCAAGTCGCCCGCTCGCGGTCCCTCGACGAGCTCGAGGAGCAGGCGGAGTCGCGGGCGATCTCCGGGAGCGCCGCCGTACCGGGCTCCGGCCCGCCGAGCCAGTAGAAAGCCGGAACATCCCCGGGGAGCTGCAAGCTCGGCGCTAGAGTCGCCGGGAGCCGCCGCGCCCGGCGGCGGATCGAGGAGAGAGGAGACCCATTGGCAGCCTGCACGCATACCGACCAGGTCCGGGTGGCGGAGCCGCCGGAGGAGATCGCCGGCTGCGAGGAGTGCCTGAAGATCGGCTCGACCTGGATGCATCTGCGGATGTGCCAGACCTGCGGCAAGATCGGCTGCTGCGACTCCTCGCCGAACCAGCACGCGAGCCGCCACGCGGCCGAGGCCGGCCACCCGATCCTGCGCTCCGTCGAGCCGGGGGAGGAATGGGCGTGGTGCACGGTCGACGAGGTCATGTTCGCGCGTCGCCCCGAGCGCTGAGGACGGCGTTCAGCGTCGCCGGGAGCGGGGCGGGCCCTCCCGCAGCTCGGCGAGGCGGCGGTGCGCGAGGGCGACGGCCATCGCGCCCTCCCCGACCGCGCCCGCGACCCGCTTCGTGCTCCCCGCCCGCACGTCGCCGGCGACGAAGAAGCCGGGCTCGCTCGTCTCCAGGGGCAGCGGATCGCGGGGCAGCGGCCAGCCGGGCGGGCGCCGGCCATCCTCGAGCAGGTCCGGGCCGGTGAGCACGTAGCCGGCCTCGTTGGTGCGCACGCCGGCCCCGGCGGCCCAGCCGCTGCGCGGGATGCCGCCGATGCAGAGGAAAAGGGCCCGGGCGGGGACGCGCTCGACCGCGTCGCCGGGGCCCGTCAGGCTGACCGCGCCGAGATGATCCCCGTCGGCGTGGGCGGCGGTCACCTGCGTGCGCAGGCGGACGTCGATCAGCGGATGCTCGCCGATCCGCTCCACCAGATAGGCGGACATCGATCGGCCGAGGTCGGGGCCCCGGACCGCCATCGTCACCCGGGCCCCGGCGTCGGCCAGGTTGAGGACGGCCTGCCCGGCCGAGTTGCCGGCCCCGACCGTGACGACCGGATCGCCGCCGCACTGCTCCGCCTCGCTGCGCCCCGCCCCGTAGTAGACGCCGCGGCCGAGCAGCTCCTCGACGCCGGGCGCCTCGAGGCGCCGCCACTCCATGCCGGGGGCGGCGAGCCCGACCGCGGCGCCGATCTCGATCTCGCCCTCGAGGGCGATGCGGATCTCGCCCGACGTCTCGATCCGGTGGCCGACCACGCCGCGCAGCATCACGATCTCGGCCCCGAAGCGCTCCGCCTGCCGGCCCGCCCGGCGTGCGAGCTCGGCGCCGCCGATACCGTCGGGGAAGCCGAAGAAGTTCTCGATCAGCGACGTGTGCGAGGCCTGCCCGCCGGGCACGTCGCGCTCGATCAGGATCGTCGCCAGCCCGTCGGAGGCCGCGTAGACCGCGGCCGCCAGCCCGGCCGGCCCGGCGCCGACGATCGCCAGGTCGTAGTTCGAGCGGGCGGGCGGATCGGTCGCGTTCCAGGCGGTGGCGACCGCGCGCACGCTCGCCGGGCTGAACGTCCGCTCGCCGTCGATCAGCACCGGCAGCGGCCCGTTCGGGACCCCGCGCTCGGCGAGCAGCCCGCGACCCTCGGGCGAGTCCGCGTCCAGCCACCTGTGCGGCTGCGCAGTGCGGGTCAGAAAGTCGCGCAGCCGGTGGCCGTCCGGATCGCGGCGGCGCCCGATCACCTGGACGGTCGGACGGATCGGGCTCACGCAGACAAGCATAGGCGCGGCCCGGCGGCGGAGGGGGCGGGGCGGCCGCGGCGGTCGCCGCCCTCGGCGCCGCCGCGCGGCTGCGGCTACCGTTGCGGTCGATGAGCCCCCTCTCGCCACTCTCTCCGGCGCGCCGGCGGCGGCGCCCGCTCCATCCGGCGCGATCCCGGTGAGGGGCTCGTTCAGACACCGGGAGGGGGAGCGCGAGATCGTCTTCGGGGCGGGCGCTGTCGGCGCCGCGGAGCAGGCGATCGGCGACCGTTACACGCTGCTGACGACGCGCCGCGCGGCGGCCTCGGTCCCGGCGCTGGAGGCGCGGGCCGCCCGCGTCCTCGACGTCCCGCCGGGCCTCGTGGAGGACGTCGCGGCCGGGCTGCGCGAGGCCGCCTCCGGGGAGCGCCTGCTCGCGCTCGGCGGGGGCCGGGTGATCGACGTGGCCAAGGCGCTCGCGGCCGCCGACGGGCCGCGGCCCGTGATCGCCGTGCCGACGTCGCTCTCGGCCGCCGAGATGACCGGGATGCACCGGCACGCCCGCGGCGTCGACCCCGCGACCCCGCGCGTGCGGCCGTCCCTGGTCGTCAACGACCCGCACCTGAGCGCCTCGCAGCCCACGCCCGCGCTCGCCGCCAGCGCGGCGAACGCGCTCGCTCACGGCCTCGCCGGACTGCTCGGGGACCGCACCGACCCGATCGCGTCCGCGGTCGCCGGCGAGGGCATCGCCGCGATCGCCTCCTCCTGGCACGGCGGCGAGCCGGACCGCCCGGGGCTCGCGCTCGGCGCGCTGCTCTGTGGCTGGGCGGTCGATCACAGCGGCCTCGGCCTGCAACACGTCGTCGCCCAGACCGCGGTGCGCACGGCGGGGGTCGGGCACGCGCAGGCGAACGCCGCCGTGCTCCCCGTCGCCGCCGCCGCGCTGCGCCGGCGCCGTCCCGAGGCCCTGGCCCGCCTCGACGACCGGCTCGGCGCCCCGGTCGAGGACATCGCCGCCCGGCTCCGCGAGCGCGCCGCGGTTCAGGGACTGGGCGCGATCGGCACCGACGAGGCCGCCCTGGAGCGCGCGGTCGAGGCCGCCTTGGCCCGCCGCGAGCTCGATCGCATCGCTTCGCCTCCCGATCGCGAGGAGCTGCGCGCGATCTTCCGCGCCGCAGCGGCCGGGGTGCACGGCTGACTTTCCGGATGCGGGGTTGCCCCGGCCCCTGTGCCCTCCTCCCTGATCGCACCGCCCGAGCCGTGGCCGCCCTGCCTCCCCTTCGTTGGGCCCGCACTGAGCTTGCAGAAATCCGTGCGATGAACGGAAAAGTGCAAGTTCGGCGCTCAGCCGGATGCCGCTCGCCGCCGAGCTTGCAGAAATCGGTGCGATGAACGGAAAAGTGCAAGTTCGAGCGGCACGATCATCAACGTGCTCGCCCACCTGCCCGGCTGAAATCTCGGTCGCCGGCGCTTCCCGGCTGCGCCTCTCTGCGTGGGTCGGCCGGTGCCGGAGCTCCGGCTGACGCCATGCGAGCGCGGCTGAGCGCCCGGCCGGAGCTCCCGCTGTGTCAGCGAATGCCGGAATCCCGGCCTAATGCCATGCCAGCGCTACCGGCGCGCTGCTGTCGAACCCCGCTGGGCTGCGCCCGGATCTAGCGTCCGGCCCCGCCTCGGGCGCGGCTCGCCTCGAGCGCGGCGGCGAGGGTCTCGGTGTCGTTGGGGCCGGTGTGGCGGAGGCCGCCGACATAGAACGTCGGGGTGCCGCGGGCGCCGCTCAGCTCCGCGCTGCCGACGTGGGCGCGAATCCGGTCCGCGAGGCGCTCGTCGTCGAGATCGCGGAGGAAGCGCTCCACGTCGAGCTCGAGCTCGTCGGCGTAGCCGACCAGATCCTCGACCTCGAGCTCGTCCTGGTGGGCGAAGAGCATGTTGTGCATGGGCCAGAAGCTCCCCTGCTCCGCCGCGGCCTCCGCGGCGCGGGCGGCCAGCTCGGCATAGCCGTGCACGTCGGTGAGCGGCAGGTGGCGGAAGACGTACCGGAGCTCGTCGCCGAAGCGCTCGCGGAGCTCGTGCACGACGCCGGTGGCGCGGCCGCAGAACGGGCACTCGAAGTCCGCGAACTCGACCAGGGTGAGCGGGGCGCCGGCCGGGCCCAGGGCGTGGTCCAGGGCGTCGTCGACGCCCGGCTGGAGGACGCGCGGCAGGCCGGCGCTGCGAGCGCCGCGGAGCACGGCGGCGAGCTTGAAGGCGACCCACCCCGTCAGCACCGAGAGGGCGGCGGCCAGCAGCACGCCGACGATCGCCTCGTCGCGGAGCGTCGCCGACCCGAAGGCGAGATGGGCGATCAGCAGCGAGACGGTGAACCCGATTCCCGAGAGCGCGGCGCCGCCAACGACCTGGCTGCGGGCGACGCCCTGCGGCAGCTCGCCGAGCCGCAGCCGTACCGCCCCCAGGGACCCGGCGCTGATCCCGATCAGCTTGCCGGCCACGAGCCCGATCACGATCGCCCAGGTGAGGCGGGAGCCGAGCGCGTCGGCGAGCATCCCGTCGCGCAGGTCGACGCCGGCGTTGGCGAGCGCGAAGACGGGCACGATCGCGTAGCTGACCCACGGATGGAGCACCGCCTGCAGGCGCTCGTTGACGGAGACGGCACGCTGCAGGCCGCGCCGGGCGGAGCTTCCCACCGTGGCCATCGGCGACTGGCGGAAGGCGCGGAAGAGCAGCGCCGCCTCCTCGACGAGCCCCCGCTCCGGCGGCCGCGCGGCGACCAGCAGGCCGGCGAGCATGCCGGCGATCGAGGGATGCAGGCCGGACTCGAAGGTCGCCACCCAGAGCGCCACGCCGATCATCACGTAGGGGGCGGCGCGCCATGCCCCGCGCCGGCTGAGCAGGCCGAGCAGCAGCAGGCAGACCGCGCATGCGAGCAGCGCGATCGCGTCGATCGAGCCCGAGTACACGACCCCGATCACGCTCACCGCGACGATGTCGTCGCAGACCGTGAGGCTGAGCAGGAAGATCCGTAGCTGCGTCGGGTGGGAGGGCCCGACGATCGCCAGCGCGCCGAGCAGGAAGGCGGTGTCGGTGCCGATCACCATGCCCCAGCCGCGCAGCGCCTCGCCGGAGGGGCTGACGAGCAGGAAGAGGGCCACCGGCACGACGATCCCGCCGAGCCCGCCGAGCACCGGCACGACGATCCGCCGGCGCCGGGTCAGCTCCCCGATCGAGAGCTCGCGCCGCACCTCGAGCCCGATGACGAAGAAGAAGAGCGCCATCAGCCCGTCGTTGACCCAGTGGGCGAGGTCCATCGAGATGCTCGCGTCGCCGATCGCGACGGCCGCGTCCGTGCTCCAGAGCGAGAAGTAGGAGTCCGACCAGGGGGAGTTGGCCCACAGCAGCGCGACCGCGGTGGCCGCCACCAGCAGCCCGGCACCTCCCGCCTCCGTCCGCAGGTAGCGGCTCAGCGGCCGGGCGAGCTGGGCGGCCATGGCGCGCGGGCCGGCCCGGGTCTGTTCGGACTCGACTCCTTCGCTCCGGGATTCCGCAGCGGCGCTCGCCACGGCGGGATCGTATGGCCCGGTGAGGAGCCTCGTTCGCGGCGCCGCCCTCCCGGCGCCGCCCGCTGCCGGGGCCGCGCGCCTCGCGCCCCCATAATCCATCGGTCATGGCGATCGCGATCGCATCCGGACTCCAGGCCCAGGTGGGGGACAGGAACCTGTTCTCCGACCTCTCCTTCAAGCTCGAGGCGCGCGATCGGATGACCCTCTCCGGACGCAACGGCGCCGGCAAGTCGACCCTGCTGCGCATCCTCGCCGGCGAGCGCTCGGCCGAGGCGGGAACGCTGACGCTCGCCAAGTCCGCCCGCGTCGCCCTGCACGACCAGCGGCCGCCGCGCGGCGAGGCGGTCAGCCTGGGCGACTACGTGCTCGGAGGCCGCTCCGAGGCGCTGGCGGCGGAGGCGGAGCTGTCGCGGCTCGAGGAGGAGATGGCGGACGGCGCGGCCAGCGACGAGACCCTGGCCGCCTACGCCGCCGCCCAGCAGCGCCTCGAGCTGCTGGGCGGCTACCGCTGGCGCGACGAGGTGCGGGCCGTGCTCGGCGGGCTCGGCTTCGGCCCCGAGCACGCCGAGCGCCCGCTGTCGACCTTCTCCGGCGGGGAGCTGACGCGCGCCTCGCTCGCCCGGGCGCTGGCGACCAAGCCCGACCTGCTGCTGCTCGACGAGCCGACCAACCACCTCGACATCCCCTCGCTGGAGTGGCTGGAGGAGCATCTGACGGGCCTCGACGCGGCCGTGGTGCTGGTCGCCCACGACCGTTGGTTCCTGGAGGCGGTCGGCACCTCCGTGCTCGAGCTCGAGGGCGGGCGCGGGCGCTTCTTCTCCGGTCCCTGGCACGCCTGGCGCACCGAGCAGGCGGCCCGCGAGCTGGCGCTGGGCAAGCAGATCGCCAAGCAGCGCGCCGAGCTGGCGCGGATGGAGCGCTTCGTGGAGCGCTTCCGCTACAAGGCGACGAAGGCGCGGCAGGCGCAGTCACGCGTCAAGCGGATCGAGCGGCTGCGCGCCGAGGCGGCGTCGGCGGAGCCCCGGGACGGGCGCGCCCTCCGCTTCTCGTTCGCGCCGCCGGAGCGCAGCGGCCGCTTCGTGGTGAAGATGGAGGGAGCCCGGATCGAGGTCCCGGGCCGGGTCCTGCTCGAGGATGCCACGCTCCGGGTGGAGCGCGGCGAGCACGTCGTCCTCGTGGGCCCGAACGGGGCCGGTAAGACGACCCTGATCGAAACCCTGGCCGGCCGCCGCGAGCCGGCCGCCGGCAAGCGCGCGCTGGGCCACAACGTGCGCGTCGGCTACCTCTCCCAGCACGCCGACTCCGCGGCCGGCGAGGGAACGGTGCTCGACGCGGTGCGCCGGGGGACCGGACTGAGCGGGCAGAAGGCGCGCGATCTGCTCGGCGGCTTCCTGTTCTCGGGCCGCGACGCCGAGAAGCGGCTCGCCGATATCTCCGGCGGCGAGCAGCGGCGGCTCTCGCTGGCGATCCTGGTCGCCTCGGGCGCCAACTTCCTGATCCTCGACGAGCCCACCAACCACCTTGACCTGGAGAGCCGCGAGGCGCTCGAGGACGCGCTCTCCGAGTACCGGGGAGCGGTGGTTCTGATCTCCCACGACCGGGCGCTGCTGGAGGCGGTCGGGACGCGCACGGTCGTGGTCGAGGACGGTGAGCTGAGCAGCCACCTGGGAGGGTGGAGCGAGTACCGGCGGATGCGGGAGGAGCGCGAGGCGGAGCAGCAGCGGGCCGAAGCCGCCGCCGGGGGCCGCGGCGGGGAGAACGGGGGCGGCTCGTCCCCGGGGCGTCGCCGCCGCGCGGGCCCGTCCAAGAACGCGCTCCGCCGGGTCGCCGACCTTGAGCAGGAGATCGAGCGCGCCGAGGAGCGCCTGCGGGAGGTCGAGGACGAGCTCGCCGACCCGGCCGCCTGGTCGAGCCCAGGGCGCTCGCGCCGCGCGACCGAGCGCCACGAGGAGGCGCGGCAGGCCGTGCAGGAGCTCTACGAGCGCCTCGAGCGCGCCGAGGAGGCCCTCAGCCCGAGCTGACGCGCGGGGTCGACGGCCGGATCGGCGGACGCCCCGCTCTCATCCGCCGCGGGGCCGGAGCGGGCGGCTCAGCGCCTGCCGCGGGTCGGCATCCGGCGCTTCAGGAAGCGCATCACGTGCTCCTGCGCCGCCGCGACCACCTCGCCGTGGTCGACGCCCGGGTAGAGCTTGTAGTCGACCCGGTTGCCGCGGTCCACCAGCTCCCCGTTGAGCTTGTCGGTGAAGAGCTGGAAGACGGTCGTGTCGAGCGTTCCCTGCGCGAGCAGGATCGGCCCCTTGGCGCGCACGGCGGGGTTCATCTTCGCCAGCACCTTCAGCAGCGGCCCGGTGTCGGCGTCCTCCCGGAGCAGGTCGGCGGGGGCGATCCCGCCGAAGCTGTCGGGCCGGATCAGCTCGACCAGGCAGCGAACCCGCACCTGCGGCCAGAGGTGGCGCGGGGCGGCGGTCAGCAGGCCGCGCGGGCGCAATTGCTTGGAGGTCGTCGAGGCACCGTCGAGCACCAGCGCGGCGAGGCCCGAGAGCGGGTGCGGCGAGGTGATCGCGGGCAGCAGCGCGAACTGGTCGTCGAGGTGGGAGGCGGGCGCGTAGGCGACCGTCCCGCGCAGCCTCAGGTCCTTCGTCCAGCGGCTCGCCATCCCGGCGGCGAACAGCGCCGACTGCCCGCCCTGGGAGTGGCCCGCGACCAGGAAGCGCTTGCCGATCCGCATCCGCAGGTCGCGTGCGGCGCGCACGATGTCGAGCACGCTGCGACCCTCGGACCTGCCGATCAGATAGGGGTGCTTGCCCGGCGTCCCGAGGCCCTGGTAGTCGGTGCGGACGACGGCGTATCCCGCGGCGAGCCACTCCTCGAGCTCGGGGTCGACGTAGTCGACGTAGGGGACGACGGGGCTCTTCTTGCCGACCCGGGAGGGGGCGCAGCGGTCGGCCGTGCCGGTCGTCCCGTGCGCGTAGCTGACCACGGGCCAGCCGCCCTTGGGGGCCTTGCCCCTGGGAACGCTGACGACGCCGGAGACGGCGATCTTCTTCCCCTGCGGGGTGCGCGAGCTGTAGAGGACGAGGCGGTTCGTGCGGGCGCCGTCGAGCTTCATGATCCCCCGCGCCCGGCGCTGCCAGATCAGCTTGCCGTGCCGCTTGGGCAGGTGCTTGGGCGGGTTGTAGAAGGCCTTGCCGGCCGGCCCCTTGCGGGGCTTTCTCTTCTTCGCGTCCGCCGTCGCCGTCGTCCCGGCGAGCACCAGCGCCGCCGCCAGCAGGGCGGCGAGCAGGATCCGGGGAAGGTTCAGGGAGGCGGAAGTCACGCTGGCTCTCGTCCCCTATCGGCAGGGGGCACGGGAACTGTAGGGAGGAAGGCGGCGTTACGGCTGCCGGCTTGCATTCAGGCCTGCGGCGCCGCCCCGGCGCCCGCTTCCGCGTCCGGCGCGAGCCCTCCTGTGGCCAGCCAGGAGCCCGCCAGGATCAGCAGCAGGCCGGCGAACGCGCCCGGCCCGGGGCGCTCGCCGAGCACGAGCATGCCGGCCGTGACGGCGACGAGCGGGGCGACATAGGTGATCACGAGGGCCCGGCCGGCGCCGACCTCGCTGACCAGGGTCCCGAAGACGACGAGCGCGGCGGCCGTGCACAGGGCCCCGAGCAGGACGAGGGAGAGGAGGGCGTCTCCGCCCGGCACCGCTGTGGGGGGGTCGACGAGGGCGAGCGGGGCGAGCGCGATCGCGGCGCACGTCAGCGCGGCGGCCATCAGGGCGCGCATGTCGAGGTCGGCGAGCTTGCTGCGCAGGATCATCGGGGCGATCGCGTAGCCGACCGCCGCGATCAGGATCAGCGCCGCCCCGAGCAGCTCGTCGGAGCTGCCGGAGACGTCGACCCCGACCAGGACGACCACGCCCGCGAGGCCGGCGAACAGCCCGCCGAGCCGGATGCCCCCGACCCGCTCGGAGGGGTCGAAGCCGAGCGCCAGCAGGGCCACGATCAACGGCGCCGCCGCGATCAGGATCGCCGCGATGGACGAGCTCACGTGCAGCTCGCCGGTGGCGATGAGCGGAAACGGGATCGCGATCTCGGCGATCGCGTAGACGACCACCCAGCGGCCCCGGCCGCGCAGCGAGCCCAGCGCCCCGGCGCGCCAGGCCAGCGGGAGCAGGATCAGCGCGCCCAGGGCCGCGCGGATCCAGGCGACGAGCACCGGCGGCACCCCGTCGTCGATCGCGACCCGGATGAACAGGTACGGAATTCCCCAGAGGACGGAGACGATCCCGAACGAGATCCAGGCCCGCGCGCTCACCGCCGGGAGATCAGCTTCTCGCCGACGACCGGCTTCAGCATCAGGTAGG